>NZAX01000026.1 GCA_002687665.1 Flavobacteriaceae bacterium | reverse complement strand
TCTCTTACTTTTTGTCTATACCAGTCCATAGACTTTCTAGTATCACCTGCCTGCTTTACTATGCTGTCTATAACACTTGCCATACTACTATTTATACTGTATAGATTGAAACTTTTTCAGATTTACCCTTGACTTGTACCTTATCAACTAGTCTAAATGCCCACTTAGGTTTGTCTATTCTTTTGACTGTTTCCTCGCCTATAATGATTGTAGTATCATAGTTTTTACTTGTACCCTCTAATCTACTTGCGAGATTTACTGCATCCCCTATAACTGAGTAGTCAAATCTTTGATCAGATCCCATATTACCTACTAGGGCCTCGCCTGAATTGATACCTATGCCTATCTTTATTTCGTGACCAAATGCGTTCTCTTGATTTAACTCTTTTAATCTTTTCTTAATTAATACTGCTGTCTTGACTGCCTTGTATGCGTGATCAGGACAATCTATTGGTGCATTCCAGAATGCCATAATACAGTCACCCATATATTTGTCAATAGTACCATCCATCTTCATAATTAGATCAGTCATAGGTGTCAGAAATTTGTTAATGACTTTTGTTAATCCTTCTGGATTGCTTTTATATTGCTCTGATAGTGGTGTAAATCCTCTTATGTCCATAAAGAAGAAAGTCATATCTCTAACTTCACCACCTAGTTTGAGTAGATCAGGATTCTGTTGCAACTTCTTGACCATCTTTGGTTCTAGATAGTGTTCAAACTGTTTTTTAATTTGTTGTTTCAATTGGAACTCTAAAACAAATCTATTGAAGATACTATGCATACCAACTATGGTAATAATAATTATCGCCCAACTTACATCTGCCAATATCAAATACTTAGCAAAGAAAAAATAAGAGACATATATCAGACTGATATAGGTAAGAATTAGGAATAGACCTATAAACCAATAAGGTGTAAATCTTGCCAATATCACTATTAATACACCTAGGATAATAGAAACCAATAATTCTAGTAATAGAGAGTAATCATATCTATTGATTTGGTCTCCGTCTAATACCGTCTGTAAGGTCGAAGCAGATAACATATAATCGTACTGTTCCCCTATCGGTGTTGCCACTATACTAGATAATCCCTCTGCTGTCAAGGCAATAATTACAGTCTTACCTGCAAACTCGGAAAAGTCTTGACTCGCTGCTTACAATGTGTTATAGTCTTTGTTCCATCTTAACCAAATTCTGGCGTGTGGATCAGTCTCAATGGTATCATAACCTGGCACTCTAACAGCAATAACTCCCCCTTCGCCAGCCTTAATCTGATAACTAGGATCGCCTGTTGCTACTCTAATGGTCTCTAATGCTATTGCAGGATAAGTCTCATCACCAATCTTCATAATTAATGGTATTCTTCTAACAACACCATCTACCTCAGGTGCTGTGTTTATCACACCCACGCCATCTGCATATTGTCCTAATTCAGGTATCGGTCCTAACATACCTGGCCATTCATACAACCAAGGTAATGGATCACCTATCTTTGCAACACCTCTTGGCACAGCATTCTTGTTTATTTGTGTAGTGCCAACCTGTGCAATAACAACACCCATTTGATATATCGTATTAACAAATGCCTCATCACCGCCCATTCTATCATATTCAGAAAATAATATAGGCATAACAATTATACCTACCTGTGCTTCTCTTAACTTAACAACAAGATCAGCAAGTACCCTTCTATCCCAAGGCCATTGACCATACTTTTCAATAGACTCTTCATCTATTGTGACCACACCTATATCTTCAGATAATTCTTTTGTTTCTGATTGTAATAAAAAGTCGAATGACTTTAATCTTAGTATTTCTTTTACTTGTGGATCGCCTAGACCTATAAAGGTAAGTATTGCTAGTGTTAGTAGACCTATTGTCCAATGTGTAAATATCTTCTTCACGACCATCCCATTAAAAATTTTGTTTCATCAGGCACCATATGCATACCGAATGGTGGATCGAATGTAAGTTCAACTGTACAATCTTTTACACCCTCTACTCTTAATCCTGCATTTTTTATNTCTTGTTGAATTTGATCTGCCATAGGACAACCAGGACTTGTTAGTGTGTGTTTTATATTTACAACATCATCATCTGACATTGTTATATCATATATTAATCCTAATGCCATAACAGAAACGCTAGGCATTTCAGGATCAAACACTTTCTCTAATTCATCACCGACTTTTGATATTATTTTATTCTTCTTCAAGTCCATATTTCTCTAATTTATTTTCTTCTTTAGCATATTTTTCTGCCTCAGGATATGCGTCTTTCTTTATAGTTATCTGTGGCCATTTTTGAGCATACTCATCATTTAATTTATACCACTTATTACCTATATCTTTTGTATCATCTATTATAGCGTCAACTGGACACTCAGGTTCACAAACACCACAATCAATACACTCATCAGGATTTATGACAAGCATATTAGGTCCTTCATAGAAACAATCTACTGGGCATACTTCAACACAATCCGTATGTTTACACCTAATACATTTATCATTTACCAAATAAGTCATAATGTTTAAATGAATGAAATATTATTGATTAAGAGTCATAGTGCAATACGAATGACCGCACCATAGGCTAGCATTATAATTTTTATTATTTCCTGTTTGTGTTATAGTAATTGAAGATCCATTGCTTGTTCTGCCATCAACATCTATATCAATATTATTATCATTACCCACCTGTGAGAAATCTAATTCAAAGTTATCCATACTTTGTACATCTAGATCAATATTATTATCTTCACCATCTTGTAAAATATCAAGATCACCACCATCAGTAGTTATGATAGTTAAATCAAAATCATTTGCATTTGCTTTGTTAGGTATAAACCCAACTAAAAAATACAAACTAATTAGACTGAATAATAGTAATCTCATTTACATTTCCTCCTATTTCATAATCATAAATTTCATCATCACCTTGTATAATATTTATATTGTACCCATACTCTTGATCTAGTCTCAATTCAAGGTAGTTTGCCTCTGTTTCTCTTATTACTAACCATTCTGGTTCTTCATTTAATATTATGATACCAGTTTCTTCATCTTTACCTATGATGACACCTGTGCTTGATTTCTTCTTATCAAACTCATTTCTCATTTGTTTTGCTAGTTGCTCATTCAACTGTTTTAAAATGTCACCTAAAAAATTCTGTTCTAAGAAATCTATATCAAGTGCTGTTGCCCAAGCACTTTCTTCTTCCTCTAAATAATCTTTCTCTAACTCATCAAATTGTAAAAAGTCTAGATCAAGTGCGTCTGCAACCTCATTATAATCTGAGGCATTCATCTCACTTGTTATNTCACTAGGTCTNGCAATAATCAATANATTGTTTATCATATTNTCATCNAGACCTAATATGACTGGTTTCATAGGTGTACTAGAAACTGTATCAACAACNGTTGCCTGAAATGCCTGTGATAGTATAACTTGTCCTGCGTCTGACTCTACTGATATCTCACCCACATAGCAGTTGCCATTTGNATCGCAAGATGGCAACAATATAATTGTAGAACTACCTAACTCATCTACGGTCATAGAAAAGTCTGTACCTCTAACACCTATTGTTGCTGTGGGTGTTGTTATCTTTATACTTGTAGGATTGTTTTTAGCAATTTGACCTGAGGCATATCTTACTGTGCCTAGACTTGCCTTGAGTGATAGTTTACCTGTCTTTTTATTAGGGTCATAAACAAATTCGTCTATGACAAGTTTAGAGTGTTCGGTTACATCAACACGAGTCGTATCAATAAACTCGATTGCTGTTTTACTCTTTGCTGTTCTGATTGTATCGTATGANAATATATCTAANTCAACCTCTGAGGCGACATCTTCACCTATTTTTCTTTCAATAAGACTTTCNCCNTCTTGTATTATNACATTACCTATACTTGCATATAAATCTCTTGTCGTAAAAAAAATGGCGCCGATACCAAGTACCAGCACCATAATTCTTATCAANAATTTATTCATTAGTCTCTTTGTATAATGTCTATATCGTGATTATCTCCTGAAGTTGTTAGATTTAACATATTATCATTTACTCCAGATTGTGTAATGTCAACATCAGCCGTACTACCTGTGTGGTTATGTATGAGTGTGTGACCATTTATATCTCCGTTACCATCAATATCAATTAAGTAATTATTTGTATCACCATTAACTGTAAGTGTTAAGATAGCAGAATTGCCATCTATTGTAGCAGCAATAACATTTGAATCAGAACCAGANGCACCAGTTATATTAACTGTAGCATTATTCGCTGATGAAGTTTCACCNATATCTAAATCAATATCTTGCGAACTACCTGTCCAAGTTATGTTTGCAGTAGCAGTGCCACAACTTGAATTACTTCCACCACTATCACAATTAAAGTCAATGTTATTCGAGTTACCAGTTATCGCCCAAGTACCTGTGTAGTTTGCACCATTAATATCAAAAGTGATGACATTCGAGTCACCTACTTGTCTGATATCAAAATTAGTAGTTGCACCGATAATACTTGACGAGGTTGTAGAACTACCTATGGTGTTATTTTCACCATCTTGTAGTATATCTAAATCTAGCGTAGCACCAGATTGTGTAATGTAGATATCGTTTGCATATACTGTACTAATCATCATAAACATAATTAGCATTAGTTTTTTCATTTATAGTTTTTCCTTTAACCGTTTAATTTAGAAGGTCTTAATTTAGTTTTCCACAAACCTTTNATCTTACCTTCATCTAGTATTTGTAATATACAATGCTCTATTGCCGATCTCAATGCATAATTGACTGGTTCATTTACGGCCACACCAGTCTCTAATTCTAGTGCCTTTGTACCTAAATCTAAAAATCTAAATACATCTCTGCCAGTTTTATAACTCGCAATAGATTTTGTTGACGATACAGCGATCATAACTTCACCTGTATGTACTGACACAATTCTCATAGATACAGTCACCTGATCTACTCTATATTCTTCGTGTATACCTATGCCAAAGTATCTTGCACCATCACCACCACTCTCAACATTTGCGTCATAACCTACAACAGCACCCTCAAATATTAAACCAGCAAATAGCATAGGTTTTAATACTGATTTACCTCTTTCTTCTCCATCATATAATTCAGTTGTTGATCTGATTAATTGTCTTTCTTTTACTAAGTTATCAAGACCTTCTCTTTCAACAACTCTAAACCAAGTGCCTTCACCAGTCTCTTTGAGTGCTTGTATCACCCAATTAGCAGACCCTTGAGATACTGCCATACTTAACTGAGAAAACTTAGTGTTAGGTTTTCTTTGACCAGTCTGATCTAAGAATTCATATACAGCAACTGTAATAATTTCTTGATCTAAGTGATCGTAATACTTCAATATTTCACTAGTAGGCGTACCATATGCCTTAGGTGGTTCTTCTTTATATGGGAAGTCACCTGGTACAGTAGCACAACCAGTCAACAGCAATACTAAGAATATAATAACTGCTTTCATTAGAATACAAAGTCACCTACAGGAACAGTCATTGTGGTAACTGCACCAGCAGTATCAGTTATTGTTAATGTAATATTTCCTGTTGTTGTATCTTTGATCCAGTAGATTGTAGATCCTTCAACATCTGCCGTACCACTAGTCGGGCAGGTTGTGGTCTCACTATCGCAAGAGGTGCCGAACATATTATCTACTAACTGTTTTGATAAGTTAGCATATATTCTACTCTCAACATTCTTTATAAATTTATTGATTGTAGTATTATTTTCCTCTCTCTTTGCGGCTGAGGCAGCAGACTTAGCATCATCTTTTGCATCCTTTTTTCTTTGATGTTGTAGTTGATCCACACTCAAAGCGTGAGTGCCATATCCAACACCACTAAATGCTGGATTGTGAAATCCAAACTCTAATTCTGAAGCATTAACATTTTTGATTGTGTTATCAAATGCCCAACCAAGTATCCATAATAACACAGCACCGAATAACACTACTTTTAATAGTGTTTTCATACTACTATTTATAATTTTTACTTACGGTGTGATTTCTTTTTTTCGAGGTTTTCTTTTAATTCGATTGTCGTTTTGACTTTAGATTTCAACCTAATAATATCATTATCGAGCATACGAATACGATCTATAAGTGCTATTAGGACGGTATTTGCCTCACCTAATTTCACCTTGATTTCAGTAGTAATAAATGTGTATATAAAATAGATGAAGTATGCCATGGCAATGGCAGCAACCATTGGAAAACCATAGTCTTGTAATATTGCTACAAAATCCATTAGTCTCGTCTTGCATCTTTTTTACCATCAGCACGAGCAATTCTTTCCTCATCTGGTGGCACATCTAAAGTGTGTGATATTAATAAATCAAGTTTGATTACATCATTATTAATGTTTCTAACTCTATTATCTAATTGTGTGATTATGGCGTGCATAGTTTGTACTTGACCTATGACTGAACCTAAGATATATCTGAGAATAATATAGATGAATACACCCATAGCAAATGAACCTGCAATAGGTAAACCAAAATCAGCAAGTATTACTAAGAAGGTTTCCATCTAAATTTCTTCCCATTCTTTTTTTAACTTTAAATCTTCGTATTTTAACTTATTACGATTGGGTTTCTTCTTATCAGGTACAAATTGTGTACGCCTTCTATCAGTTTGTAATAGTGCTTTTGCTACTGGATTGTTTTTTAACTTATTCATATACCTATTTATTAAAAAGGGGCCCGAAGGCCCCTCGGTATCA
>NZAX01000025.1 GCA_002687665.1 Flavobacteriaceae bacterium | reverse complement strand
TATCAGGTGATATCGTTTCCGAATTTGAATTTGAATGGTCACTAAAAAAGAAATCTACATGAATCAAGACTTTTATAATTCTCTTAATCTCCCCCTAATTGCCGCACCCTTGTTTCTTATTTCCGGACCAAAGTTGGTAATTGAATGTTGCAAAAACGGAATTGTGGGTACTTTCCCAGCTCTAAATCAGAGGACCTCTGAGGGTTTTGAGGAATGGGTTGTTCAAATTAAACAGGAACTTGATGCTTTTGAAAAGAATACCGGTAAAAAAGCTGCTCCTTTTGGTGTAAATTTGATTGTACATCCTACTAATATTAGGGTAAAAGCGGATTTGGATATTTGTGTAAAACACAAAGTACCTCTTGTAATTACCTCTTTGGGAGCAATTGCAGATATAGTCAATGTAGTTCACGGTTATGGAGGTTTGGTTTATCACGATATAATTAAAAAGAGACATGCCGAAAAGGCATCCCAAGCAGGAGTTGATGGCTTAATCGTTGTTGCTGCTGGAGCAGGTGGACATGCTGGTACCCTACATCCAATACCTCTGATCAACGAGGTAAAAAAAGTCTTTGATAAAAAGATCGTTTTGTCGGGTTGTCTTAGCACTGGCCGAGATATTGCAAGCGCAATTCAGATGGGAGCCGATATGGCTTATATGGGGACACGCTTTATAAATGTTGAAGAAAGCATGGCCGAAGAGGAATATAAAAAAATGATAATGGAGAGTGGGGCTGAAGATATTGTTTATACTGCAGCTGTTTCAGGAGTTAATGCAAATTTTTTAAGACCTAGCCTGGAGTCAATGGGTATTACCGAGGAGCGTTGGAGAGAAAATAAAAAAATTGATTTTGGAACAGAATTGGATGCCTTGAGTGAGGAAGCTAAAGCATGGAAAACCATCTGGTCTGCTGGCCAAGGAGTGACCTCCATTAAAGATAATGTTAGAATTTCAGATTTGATTGGAAAATTAAAATCCGAATTTTTAGATGCAATTCGTAGCCAACAAGAATTGTTAAAGGTCTATAAATAATCAGTGCTCAGATATCCTGTGTAAGCGATTTAACAATTTTATTTTCCGACATAAAAGCTTTGAAAACAACTTTTAAGGCAGTGTATAAAGGGATTGCTACAATCATTCCCAAAGTTCCCATCAGAGTACCTCCTGCAATTATCACTATAAAAATTTCAAGAGGGTGTGATTTTACACTATTGGAAAAAATATAAGGTTGGCTAAAAAAGTTATCGATTAATTGCCCAATAAAGAAGCCTATCATCACATAGATTGTCTTAGGAAGTATTACAGTACTAAAGTCAGCTTCGACATTACTGGTCATTGTAAGAAACATCATTAAAAAAGCACCAATTACAGGGCCTATGTATGGGATAAGATTTAATAATGAACATAAAAATGCAATGACTAGGGCATTTTTAATTCCAAATATTAGCAGAATAAAACCATACATTACTAATAGTATAAAAATCTGGAGTAGCAGGCCCAAAAAATAACGAGAAAGTAAGTTTTTGATCTTTTCAAAAGATTTTTTTACTCGTAGCTCACTCTTTTTATTAACAAAAACCAAAATGGCACTTTCCAGTAAATGACTATCCTTTAATAAAAAAAATGAGATGAAGGTAACCGAGAATAGACCGATTGTAAAGCTGCTCAAAATGCTCAATAAATAATTTAAAAACTCTGGAATCGCTCCTAGATTATTAGTGTTGATAATGTTGTTTAATGAAGAGTACTGTTCTATTTTTGAAGGGTTTAAATTAAAAAACAGAATTATTTCATTCATTAGTTTTTCGAGTTTGTACTCTAATTCGTTTAGATTAAGAAGAGATAAGTTTTCACCTTGTTGAATCACAAGAGGAATGAATAGTGATATTACCCCAAAAAGGATAGACACTAATATTAACAGAGAAAAACTGACAGCTAGAAGATTACTAAATTTGAGTTTGTTTTTAAGAATCAAGACTATGGGACGCCCAATAAGAGAGATTATTGCAGCAACTAAGATATATACTAGTAAAACCTTTAATTTTATTAGTAAAAATATTCCCAATGCAAGAAGTCCCAGCTTGATAACTGAATCTATAATGCCTTGGGAAATGTTCTTAGTATCCATTCGTTAAAGTTAAGTAAAATAAAGCTTCATTTTGTTTTTGAAATTTCCCGAAGAGTGGCCACTTTACTGCATGCTACAATCCCAGCTGTTTCAGATCTTAAACGATTTACTCCAAGGGTGATTTCTATAAATGAATTATTTAATGCGGCTTTAATCTCCTGATTGGAAAAATCACCCTCTGGTCCTATCATGATCAATATCTCTTTATTCAAATTTCCCAATTTGTGCATGGGCGTCTTGTTGCCGTTTTGACAGTGGGCCAGCAATTTGATTTGTGGATGATTCGATTTCATAAATTCCTCAAATGAAATCATAGGGTTAAGTTTTGGTAAGAAATATTGAACAGATTGTTTAAGCCCTCTTACTAATATTTTATTAATTCTTTCGGGTTTAATTGATTTTCTTTCCGAGTGGTAGCAAACTAAAGGAGTTATTTCAGTAATTCCTATTTCTGTAGCTTTTTCCAAAAACCACTCCAAACGATCGTTACTTTTGGTCGGAGCAATTGCAATATGAAGTGGTAAGATTTTGTTTTGATGTAAAACAGCTTCCTTTTTTTTTGCAGTTGCTTTGCGACTATCTGTTGAGATTAGCTCTCCATTCCACTCCAATCCATGGCCATTGGTTACCCGAATTTTTTCACCTACTTCTTTCCTCAATACTTTGCTCAAATGCCGACTTTCATCTGGACCAAGGTTGAGTGATTCATCATTTAAATGCAGGTTTTCATTGTAGAATAACTCCATGATCAAAGTGATAATCTTGCACTAACGGTTTGGTTCATTGTACCCCATTGTTGACTCAATAGTTTTTGATATCCTACTATTCCTATCATTGCTGCATTATCGGTAGTATATTGAAAAGGAGGTAAAAACACCTCCCATTTATCCTGTATAACTTTTCCCCCCAAAACTTTTCTAATTTCAGAATTGGCTGCGACTCCACCACCTATAACAACTCTATTGAGATTGTATTTTTCCTTAGCAAGGATAATTTTATTTACAATTACAGTCACAAAGGTTTTCTGTATTGAAGCACAAAGGTCATTTAGGTTTTCTTCAATAAAGTTGGAGTTTATATTTTTGTTTTTATGAACTAAATTGATGAAAGCAGTTTTTAGTCCACTAAATGAAACTTCTAAACCCTCTACTTTAGGTATAGGGAATTCAAATGCATCTGACTTACCTTTTTTCGCCAATCGATCGATTTCGGGTCCAGCAGGGTAATTTAATCCCATTACCTTTCCGCATTTGTCAAAGGCTTCTCCTATCGCATCGTCGCGTGTTCTTCCAATTTCCCTCATATCAAAATGACTTTTGACCAAGACCAATTGTGTATGCCCACCAGATAGTGTCACTCCGAGAAATGGGAATTCTGGAGGAGGCCTATCTTCATTTCTGATAAAATGACAAAGTAAATGAGCTTGCATATGATTTACCTCGATGAGAGGAATGTCCAGACTCATGGCTAGCGACTTCGCAAAAGTACTCCCAACTAATAGAGACCCCAGCAAACCAGGACCTCTGGTATAAGCAATTGCAGAAAGCTGTTTTTTGTCGATATTTGCAATGGATAGAGCTTGTTGAACGACAGGAACGATGTTTGATTGATGTGCCCTTGAAGCCAATTCGGGAACTACTCCGCCATAGGACTGATGTATTTTTTGGTTGGCTATACAATTTGATAGTACCACATTGTCCTTTAGAACGGCAGCAGCAGTATCGTCGCATGAAGACTCTATTCCAAGTATGTAGTTTGTTTTTTTCACAAATTTAAATCTAGCTTATTAAGCTGATTTTAATTGACTTGTTTTTTATTAAAAATTTAACTTAACGGTTTTGAATATCTATTTGAGAATTTAAAATCAATTTTCTTAACGGCAACAAAAATAAAAGATTACCATTAAAAAGTCATACAAATTTACTATTATACTGATACTGATGATTTTACTTTTATCATTGGGAGGCTTAATGCTATTCAGTATTCCTGTGGTCCAGACCCGTATGGTCAACCATTTTACACAAAAAATGTATCAAAACCTTGAAACAGAGATGAAGGTTGAAGGAGTGGCAATTGGATTTGATGGTACTGTAAATTTAGCTTCCTTTTATATTGCAGATCACCATTCTGACACCCTTTTTTATGCCAAAAACTTTAAAACTGATCTTTATAGTCTAGGTCAGTGGGTCAATGGGAATTTATTTTTTTCGTCTACCGAATTTGAAAATATAATTTTAAAGATCACGCATTATGAAGGTGAAGAAAACAATGCTTTTTTTTATTTCAAAGAAAAGCTCCTGGCTCATTCAAAACCAAATAATGATCTCCCTGTTTTTGTTAGAATAGATGAATTAAAAATTTCTGACGGTCGGTTTTTAAGCCAGGATAAAAACAATTCCGATAATTCATTAGAATTTCAAAATATTAATCTTAATGCCAACGATTTTTTTCTCATCAGTGACGGCTTGGAAATGTCTTTGAATAATTTAATGTTTGATTCAAATGATTATGGTATAGTCAATCTAAATGCAAAAAAGTTTATTTACAATGCATGTTCGATTGATATGCAATCCTTTCAGTTGTCCTCTGGCTCCAGTTTTATTGAAGGCAATATCAACTTATTGCTTCCTAATGAAGGTTTTAATAGATTCAAAGAGAATACTTATATTAACTTTTTTCTCAATGGTATTTTTTCTAGGAAAGAGCTTCAAAACTTTGTCGATTTACCTGAAAATTTCAAGCCAATGAAATTCAACCTATCAGCTGCAGGGAAACTTAATGACCTAAAATTTTCTAATCTTGAAATAGCCCAAGAAGCAATCGAATTTAAGGCTAAGCTAGATGTGCAACAAGTTTTTTCGGATTTACCCTTGAAGGGTTTTATTGAGTTTGAATATTTAAATATTATAAGCCCAAATTTATTCCAAATCGTTCCCCAGGCCTATTATCATAAATTTCTAAAACCATTACTTAGCTATGATCTTTTTGAATGTAGTGGAGTTTTTTCTATAGAAAATAACCAAGTGAGTTCTGATTTGCTGTTAAGGAATGGAAATGCTTCAATTATAAATCGAAGTTTGTTAGACATATCTCATGATCAAGGAAAACTTAAACTAAATCGTTTTAATAGTAATTCTTCAATAGAAAAATTCGATTTATCACCTTGGCATCCCGAATTAGGTAAGGTAACATCAAAATTAATGATAAAAGGAAACAGAATTGCTTCGGGTGATCTGGATATTAATTTTGATATTGATTTTGATGAAATTTTTCTATGGGGTGAGCGGATCAATAAGCTTGAAATAGATGGATTATTTGAAGAAAAAGAATTTACGGCAAATATTTTGGTCGAAGATAATTACACTGTTGCTAGTTCAAAGATAGCCTATGCTTGGGGGGAAGATCAAAATAAATTTCAACTTGATCTCAATTTAGAAGAGCTTAATCTTCATCTAATGAATCAAGACCTTGGAGGTGGAAAAGCCGTTTACTCTGGAGACATAAACCTATTTGTGGTCGGTAATACCTTTGATGAGCTTCAAGGAAACTTACTGTTTAAAAATATTCAATTTGAAAGTAAAACTCAAGTGGATACCTTCAATGATTTTATTCTTGAAACCAGTTTAACCGATCAAAATAGAACAATCAGAACTATCAATTCTGACATTATAGATATTAATATTGAAGGAGGGTTTCAACTAAGTAAGCTAAATAACCTTTTTTCCAATGCCGTTGCTGAGGCCTTTCCTATACTTAAAAAGAAAAAGATTGAGTTTCCCCAAGATTTGGTTTATGATATCAGTGTACAAACTGATCATCTGAATGCGGTTTTTCCTGACTTGGTTATTGACAAAAAGGCTTTTTTTAGAGGTGTTTTGTCAACCCAAAACAATATATCTAAAATGAAGCTTAACATTCCTAGAATTACTTTTAAGGGTATAAAAACAGAAAATTTGGCAATACAGTTGGACAATCAAAATCCACTCTTCAACACTTATGTATCAGTTGAAAAAATTGAAAGCAACTCTTTTAAGATTTCTGAATTTAGCACCCTTGGAGTAAAAGTAGGNGATACAATGAACTTTAGGACGGAGTTTTATGGAGGAAAAAATATAGATGATACTTTTCTTATGAATTATGCTTTATTTTTGGATGAAGCCAAGTTCAGTCTTTTAGTCAAACCCTCAATAGTTGAATTTAACANGAATGTTTGGAATATAAACCCCTCATATGACCAAAAACATTTGCTCTTATATGATTATTTGTCAGAGAGATTTGATCTGAATTTTTTTCAGGCCCAGTCAGGAAATGAGCTCATTGAAATTAAGGCTAATTATCAATCGAATNAAGATTTTGGACTTTCATTGCATTTAGATAAAGTGTCTATCCAAAATTTGGCCATTTCAAGTAATGACTTTGATTTTAAGGGAGCNATGGATTTAAATTTAAATATTAAACGTTCACCATCTGACAATACTCTGGATTTTAATGGTTTTGTAGATGATTTTATAATTAATGATTTGGACATGGGTACATTGCGGTTTTTTACCCAGGGAAATACTCAATTAAATTCTTATGAGGTNAATTTAAGGCTGTTTGATAAAGAAAAAAGTTCCCTATCGGCTAAAGGAAATATCCTGGGATTTGATAAATCTCCTCGCCTTGATCTTGATTTTAGTTTTAACGATTTTGACCTATCATTTTTAAATCCTATAGGAAGGGGGGACATAGATAAAATTAGAGGTAATGTTTCGGGTAATATAAATCTATGGGGCCCAATTGATGCACCCAATCATAATGGTCAATTGATTCTCAATCAGGGAGGGCTTAGTATACCTTACATNAATACTGACTACCATTTTTCAAATGGCACAATAGTTTCTTTAGTTGATCAAAGCTTTAATTTCAATAAGACGACATTGACTGATTCTAGATTTGGTACTCAGGCAGAACTAATGGGTCAAATTAATCATGTGAATTTTTCGAATTGGGGNTTTGACATTAATGTAGTTTCAGAGAGAATTTTGATGCTCAATGTTGATGAGAGAGAGGATGAAGTGTTTTTTGGTAATGGATTCCTAGGAGGAAAGGTACACCTTCATGGACCCTCCAAGAGCTTGACTATTGATGTTGTTGGGGCTACTGAGGAGGGTACTAGTATCAAAATTCCGTGGGCTGAAGATTATGGATTGGCAGATACTTCTTTTATGAGATTTATTGATAAGAAAAAGGTCAATAAAGCTCAACTACAAGAGANTGACGAATCATATAATTTCTCAGGTTTAGAAATGAATTTTGAATTGGATGTGAAAAATAATGCAGAGATCAAAGTGGTCATNGATAAAGAATCNGGCAGTTTTTTAAGCGGTCATGGTGCAGGGAATATTTTAATGGAAATTGACACCAACGGAAAGTTCAATATGTGGGGTGATTTCATCACATTTGACGGTATTTACAACTTTAAAAACTTTAACGTAATTGATAAAAAATTCAATTTACGACAAGGAGGAACTATTGTTTGGGAAGGNGATCCTTTGGGTGCTCAAATGGATTTAGAAGCAGTTTACGAAGTACCAGGTGGAGCCAACCCTGCAATTTTATTGGACAATCCNAACTTTAATAGAAAAATCCCTACTGAAGTTTTGATAAGACTTCAAGGCAACTTACTTAAACCTGACGACCCTATTTTCGAAATTGATTTTCCTAACACAAGTGCTGTTGTAACATCCGAAATAAATTATCGTTTAGCAGATCCACAAATCAGTCAACTACAAGCCATATCCCTNTTGTCTCAGGGAATATTCATCAANGAGGTCTCGGTAAGTGTNCAAGGAATTACAAATAACTTNTANGAAAAAGCATCTGATCTTTTAAGTAACCTTATGGGTGATGACAATGCTAAACTTCAAGTTGGACTAAATTATTTGCAGGGAGACAGGAGTAAGGTAATGGACATAAACTCAGANGATCGATTAGGATTGACACTTTCAACACAAATTACCGATAAAATCTTACTGAATGGAAAAATTGGTGTTCCAGTAGGCGGAATTGAAGAAACACTGATAGTGGGTGATTTACAGATTGATTTTATACTCAACGAAGAGGGTAGTTTGAAGGCTAAGGTTTTTAATAAGGAAAATGAGTTTAGATACATTGGTGATGAATTAGGATACACACAAGGCGTTGGCTTGTCTTACCAAGTTGATTTTGAAACTTTTAGAGAGCTAATTGGCAAAATAGTTAAAGGTGGTCAACTTAGCCAGGCAAAACAAATTAAACAAATGGTTTCCAAGCCTTCTAATTCAGGCATAAACTTTATCAATAAAAATTAACTAAAAAAGAGGCAATCTGACGAGGTTGCTTTGGATTAATAATTAAATTTGGCATTTATTTTGCTAATGCCANCCACAATAANCAATATNGGTGTTNTGACNTCNGGAGGAGANTCCCCNGGAATGAATGCTGCTGTAAGAGCTGTAGTCAGGACTTGTGCCTTTCACAATGTAGGTTGTTATGGAATTTATCAGGGCTATCAGGGATTGATCGACAACAATATGAAACCTATGAACGCCAGAAGTGTTAAAGACATCATCAATAAAGGAGGCACTATACTCAAATCAGCAAGATGTCTTGAGTTCAGAACCACTAAGGGAAGAAAACTTGCATACGAAAACCTAAAAAAAGAGAATATTAACGGTTTAGTGGTTATTGGGGGTGATGGTTCTTTTACTGGGGCTATGATCTTTCAAAAAGAATTTTCTTTTCCGGTCATTGGTATACCAGGAACTATTGACAATGACATTCAAGGTACTAGGTTTACTCTGGGGTATGATACTGCCTTGAATACTGTCATAGACGCAATCGACAAAATTAGAGATACTGCCAGCTCACACAACCGTTTGTTTTTTGTTGAAGTCATGGGAAGAGATGCAGGTCACATTGCACTTAACGCTGGTATCGGTGCAGGTGCAGAAGAAATTCTCATTCCAGAGGAGGATATGGGTCTTGAACGCCTTTTGGATTCCCTTAAAAGAAGTGAAAAATCTGGTAAATCCTCAAGTATTGTTGTAGTCGCAGAGGGAGACAAAACCGGGAAAAATGTTTTTGAAATCGCTTCTTACATAGAGAACAATCTCCCATATTATGAGGTGAGAGTATCCGTATTGGGTCATATGCAAAGAGGTGGAACTCCATCTTGTTTTGATAGGGTTTTGGCTTCGCGTATGGGTGTATTTGCAGTAGAAAGTTTATTGGATGGAAACTCAAATAAGATGGTTGGAATTATTGATGAAAACATAACCCTTACTCCTTTTAAGCAGGCCATTAAGGGTAAATCTCAAATTAATAATAATTTGATAAGAGTTTCAGACATATTATCAATATAAATGCAAATTAAATTTAAATAAATATATAATGGCTTTAAAAATTGGAATTAATGGATTTGGAAGAATAGGTAGACTAGTTTTTCGCTCGGCAATGAAGCAGTCAGATGTTTCAATCGTAGCAGTCAATGACCTTTTAGATGTCAATCATTTGGCATATCTTCTAAAGTACGATTCGGTTCATGGACCCTATGAGGGAGAAGTATCCGTTAATGGCAATAATTTATTTGTAGATGGTCAGAAAATACAGATTACTGCTCAGCGTAATCCTGCTGAAATTGGTTGGAGAGACATGGGTGTAGAAATTGTAGCAGAGTGTACAGGGATTTTTACCACCTTGGAAAAGGCTCAAGCTCATATTGATGGTGGTGCGAAAAAAGTAGTAATATCAGCACCTTCAGCTGATGCGCCTCTGTTTGTGATGGGGGTAAATCACCTAGAAGCTAAATCTGATCAAACTATAGTTTCAAATGCCTCTTGTACAACCAACTGTTTGGCTCCAATTTCTAAAGTACTACACGATAACTTTGAAATTGTAGAAGGTTTGATGACAACAGTTCACGCTACTACAGCAACCCAATTTACAGTAGACGGACCCTAAAAAAAAGATTTTAG
>NZAX01000024.1 GCA_002687665.1 Flavobacteriaceae bacterium | reverse complement strand
CCCCAAAATTTTAATGTCAATGCAGAGCCGATGGAGGGACTCGAACCCACGACCTGCTGATTACAAATCAGCTGCTCTAGCCAGCTGAGCTACATCGGCTTTTTTAAAAAAAAAAGACCGTGAAAACGGTCTGCAAAGTAAATATTATTTTTTCGGGTTTCAAAACAATAACCCAAAAAAATCAACCGAAAAGACGCTGTTTTTCCTTGCGTCTTTTAAGTACCCTTTCAGCAGAATCTGCGGCTTGGTTGATTGCCTCTTCAAAGCTTTTAGCAGTCTTCTTAACAATCACGTCATCCCCTGGAATTCCAATTTTTAATTCTGCAAATTTGTTGATCTTATTTGAGGAGTTCTCCACCTTGGTGTAAACAAAAACATCTACAATGTGATCGTAAAATTGAGTAATCTTCTCTACTCTCTTTTGAGTGAACTCAACCAAATTAGTGTCAGCTGTATAATTGACAGATTGAAAGTTAACATTCATAATATAAAGATTTCATAGTCAGATCAATCTTTCCTTCCTCTTGGATGTGCCTTAGCATAAGTTTCCTTTATTTTTTTAAAACTGCTGTGAGTGTATACTTGTGTTGCTGCAATACTCTCATGTCCCAACAATTCTTTTACTGAATTAAGATCAGCTCCATTGTTTAAGAGATGAGTTGCAAAACTGTGTCTCAACAGATGGGGACTTTTTTTAACTTTTGATGACACAATACCAAAATAATGATTTACGGTTTGATATACAAATCCTTCAGTTAGTTTTAATCCATTTGAAGAACAAAAAAAATAACTTGGTAAGCTATGAGACAACTCTTTCTTACAAGAAATATAGTATTTCATGATCTCTATCGCTTCTGGCAAAAGAGGAATCATACGCTCCTTGTTACGCTTACCCAACACTTTAATCGATTTATTTTGAAAATCTACAGATGTATCTTCCAACTCAATCAGCTCCATTCGACGTAATCCCGTATAATACATTAAGCTTATGATCGTTTTTTGAAGTACTCCCTCATAATCTTTGGGAAATAAATCGCTGTCCAAGAGCCGATCCACCTCTTCAGTAGAAAAGGGTACATTTATTTTTTTTGAAACTCTCAGCGGTCGGTGAAGCTTTAAGGGAGAGATTTTTATGGTTTCTGTTTTAAGTAAGAATTTATAATAGGATCGTAGAGCAGAGATTTTACGATTGACTGTTCTGTTAGTTATTTGGTCTTGAACCAAACTAACTATCCAAGTCCTTATATGACTGTAATCTACATTTTCTATAATGTTCAACTCGAAATGGGTTTTGCAAAAATCTTTGAAGTCTATCAGATCCTTTTCATATGCAATACAAGTGTGAGGTGAATACTTTTTTTCGTGGGAGATGTGATCCAGAAATTGATTTATAGACATAAAAAAAGTTGTAATCCAAAGTTATGAAAGTTAAAACTTACAACCTTTATGATTCAACTAAATTAAGTTATCTATTGGTTTTCTAGGTCTCTGAGACGCTGTATATATTGCGCTTTTTTGATCTTGTCGCGGTTCCTAACAGAAGGCTTTACAAATTGCTTTCTNNTTCTTACCTGGCGCATTCCTCCCGTCTTATCAAATTTTCNCTTNAAGCGTTTAAGAGCGCGATCTATGTTTTCTCCGTCTTTNACTGGTATNATTAGCATGTANTTGNACCTCCTTTCTTAATGAAGCGCAAATATAGGAATAGTATAAATAATGTTACTAATAAAATGNGAAATTTTATGATTTTAAAAAATTACGNGCTATNACCAGTTTTTGGATCTCACTGGTTCCTTCACCTATCGTACATAATTTAGAATCACGGTAGAATTTTTCAACGGGGAAATCTTTTATAAAACCATAACCACCGTGGACTTGGACAGNATTANTAGCGACTTTAACACANACCTCNGAGGANAATAATTTTGCCATCGCTCCTATTTGCGTNACATTTTTTCCTTGATTTTTGTCNTCNCCTGCCTGATGAGTCAACAAACTTGCNGCCTCGATTTCTGTAGCCATTTCGGCNAACATAAANGAAATTCCCTGAAANGNTCCAATGGGCTTACCAAATTGTTCNCGTTCATTTGCATATTTTACTGNCGCCTCAAAAGCTCCTTTGGCAATTCCCAGAGAAAGTGCAGCAATAGAAATTCTTCCTCCATCCAGTATTTTCATAGATTGAATAAATCCCTCNCCAATATCTCCNAGACGATTNCTATCTGGAACAATNCAATTTTCAAAAACCATTTCGGCGGTTTCCGAAGCACGCATTCCCAATTTATTCTCTACTTTTCCTGAGCTGAAACCCGGCNTNCCNTTTTCNANAACAAAGCTGGTCATTCCGTGACTGTCTCCTTTTTCTCCATTTTTGAAAATAACAACAGCCANGTCACAGGACTTACCATGGGTAATGAAGTTTTTAGTTCCGTTCAANATCCATTGGTCACCTTGTTTTTTAGCAGTAGCATTCATNCCTTTTGCATCAGAGCCNGTGTTATACTCGGTCAATCCCCATGCACCTATCCACTGACCAGTGGCCANTTTNGGCAACCATTTCATGCGTTGTTCCTCATTTCCAAAAAGGTAAACGTGNTGGGCNGCAAGNGAATTGTGGGCNGCCAATGATAAACCTATGGANGGATCAACTTTTGANATTTCNTCGATTACAGCAATATACTCGTGATAACCCATACCNGAGCCACCATAGATTTCNGGGATNAACAACCCCATNAAACCTAATTCTCCAGCTTTTCTTAAAACCNTTGCAGGAAAAAATTGTGACTCATCCCAATCCATCACATTAGGACGAATATATTGTTCTGAAAAATGTTTTGCCGACTCAANGACCATTTTTGTGGTCTCTCCATAATTCATACTCACCGTTCNGTCTATCTCAAACATATTCTTAAAATGTNTGTAAATATAAACTTATTCTATTTATTTTCAATGAGNCAAATCCCTCAATATTTTGAAAATCACAAAATCCAATTCTNTCTAATTNAGCTATNTGGTCAAGCTTTTANTCCTCATAAGTTNANTTGNCCTAATCAAAGATTTTAGATTGCGAANNATNAANNGNGGGAANTCTAANTNANTGTNTTCNGTTTTCNTTGTTTTATAAAAATGAAAAANCCTAATATTTAATTGAGTGNTTNGAGGTCATTCTTGGTTACTNTTGATGGNAGCNAGNTAGATGGTTAATTCTTCTTTNACTTTGGGATAAAGAAGTATNAAGCCAATCATATTAGGAAANACTANGGCCAAAATCATNGCNTCGGAAAAGGTCCAAACCGCAGACATATCTCCGGCNGCACCAATAACTATAAATATCAAAAATAATATTTTGTAGGAAAGGTCAGCANCTTTACTCTTACCAAAAACNAACATCCATGACTGTAATCCATAGTAGGACCATGANATCATNGTAGAAATGGCAAACAANACTACGGCAATAGTNAAAAATGGACCTGAAAAANCAATGTATTTCGAAAATGCAGCAGCNGTAATTCCAGCTCCTTCAACAGNAACTCCNTCTATAATAACCTTTCCACCCACACCACCATAGTCAAANACAGCACTGTCCCCATTAAATATNATNATAACCAAAGNGGTCATGGTACANATTACAACGGTGTCAATAAAAGGCTCTAAAAGTGCTACCAATCCCTCNGAGGCGGGGTATTTTGTCATAACNGCAGCATGGGCAATAGAAGCTGATCCTGCCCCTGCCTCATTGGAAAATGCTGCACGACGAAAACCAGTAATCAAAACTCCCAAAAGACCACCCAATCCTGCTTCAGGACTAAAGGCTTGGGAAAAAATCATAACAAAAGCATCATCTACATAACTAAAATTACTTCCTATAATATAAACACACGCAAACACATAAATCAATGCCATAAAGGGAACAATTTTTTCTGTAACTGATGCAATTCGCTTTATTCCTCCTATAATAATAATACCCACAAATACCATCATAATCAATCCGATTATAGTTCTGGCACTGCCTCCAGTCATTCCAAAGGAATTGACCAATTGCATGGCTGCTTGATTGGACTGAGCAGCATTTCCCCCTCCAAAAGAGGCTCCGATACAAAGTAATGCAAAAGTGACTGCCAAAAACTTTCCTATTTTACTCATCCCGCGTTCTTTTAGGCCTTTGATCAAATAATACATTGGGCCTCCATAGATCGTGCCGTCAATACCAACATCTCTGTAACGAACCCCAAGGGTACATTCAACAAACTTAGTTGACATCCCCAATAGCCCGCATAGAATCATCCAAAACGTAGCCCCTGGACCTCCTACGGCAATTGCCAGCGCCACTCCCGCAATATTTCCGTTACCTACAGTTCCTGAAACAGCTGTGGCAAGGGCTTGGAAATGATTCACTTCCCCGTGCATACTTTTAACACTTGTCTTTTCCCCAATGTCACCCTTTATGTCAAAATCGGGAGCTTTAGATTCATAGTCGTCCAATGCATCATATTTACCTCTCACTGTTCTAATAGCTGTAGGGAAATGCCTAATATTCACGAATCCAAAATAGAGTGTAAAAAACAATGCACCCCCGACCAGCAAAATTATTATTGTCGGAATAGACGTTCCAGGAAAATTGTGTAAAATAACTGAACCCCACCAATTTGCGACAGGAGTAAATGCCTCATTAATTCTATAGTCTAAACCTTGCTCTTGTGCACCTACAGTAAGTGGAATCAAAGTTATTAAGATTAATAAGTAGATGATTTTGGAAAGGGAGTAATGCTTCATAATTTATATTATCTATTGATTTTTGCAATATGCTAAAAACCTTGGGAAAATCAAATTATTAGAAATCAAACATTGAATTTAATTTGCTAAACTATTCCATCCAACAAAACAATCAAGTTGAAAACGGACTATAATTTGAGATCAATATCTGAACTGATTATCAATTATCCTTTGGTATTGGAAGCATAACTCATTATCGTTGAATTTTATACGGATTTACTATTGGGATAGTTAGCGATTGAGATTTATTTTATTTGGGAAATCTGAATAAACTTCTACAATTGGGACAAATGAGTTGATATTATAGGTCAAATACGGATGTTCTTTTGGTGTAGATCAAATCTTTGAGTTTAAGCCAAAAAGCCAAGGTCAAATATATGAGAAAACCTCCAACTACTGTAGTGAAGGAAGCATAAATAAAAAATAAACGAACACTCTTAACATTCATGCCCAAAAAATCTGCCAAGCGGGCGGAAACAGCAAAGCCATATTTTTCAAAAAAATGACGTAATGTACTAACCTGACTCACAAAATAAATTTAGAAATAAAAGTTTAAAAATAAAACTCAAAGAACAACTGAGGAATAGTTTTTTGCGTGACGGAAGTAAACACCTAAAGTCATCTGTAATCTTAATTTAGGAAAATTTTTAAAGGAATTAACTACAAAGAGGCTTCTTCCCATTCCATAAACCCACCTAGTAAATTATAGGTTGTAGATATACCTGTCTGATTCATCAATTGACAGGCCTGAGAACTTCGAGCTCCAGATCTACAATAAACATAATAGTTTTTTTTTGGATCCAAAGACTTAATTGACTCAAGAAAGTCTTCGGCTTGGAGAATATCAATTAATTTTGCATTTGAGATATGACCTTCCTGAAATTCCTCAAGTGTTCTTACATCCAGCAAAAAGGCGTTTTCATCGCTTTTAATTTTTTTTTTCCACTCCTCTTGTGATAAATTCATAATTTTTTAATTCAAAATTAATATTATAAAGCAAAAAAATAAATTTTGTATAAAATTTGTAAATTTCTTTTACATTTGTATTAACAAATATTGTAGTTACAAATATGGAATCTCTAGAATTGGCTAAAAATACTGTTGTAGGAATTCTTAAAGCAGGATCTAAAGTTGAAGAACATATAGGAGAAGTACTAAAGTCCTTCGATATTTCATTACAACAGTTCAATGTACTAAGAATTTTAAGGGGACGCAAGGGAATACCCGCAAATTTGCAAACCGTGCAAAAAAGAATGATTCACAAAATGAGCAATACCACACGCTTGGTAGACAAATTAATTTTAAAGAAATTAGTGGTTCGCAAAACTTGCAAAGAAAATAGGAGGAAAATTGAAATCACAATTACCGACAAAGGTTTGGATGTTTTGAGCAATCTCGATACTAAAATCCAGAAAACGGAGGCTACCATTTTGAAACCGCTAAACTTGGAAGAACAAAAAACTCTCAGAAATTTAATTAATAAAATAACTTTAAATCATTAATATTTAAATCTTCAATTATGAAAATAACTTTTAAATGTATTATCACTATTACATTGACTCTGACTAGCATAGCCTTTTCATATTCTCAAAGCCTTACTGCCAACCAAACACAATGTCTAATACGTTGGTACGGTGAAGAACTAACAGGAAAAACTCATTTTGGTAATCTCAGCTTTAAAGAAGGACAGATCGAGCTCCAAGATGGTTTGATTATCGGAGGAACTTTTGTAGTAAATATGACCTCACTCAGTGTTGAGGATTTATCAGGTGGAGCAAAAGCAAGACTTGAGGGTCACCTTAGGTCAGACGATTTTTTTAGTGTCGATAAATATCCCGAGGCAACCTTGAAAATAACCCAAAAAGCAAAAGTTGAAGGAGATGTTCAAAAACTATATGGTGAATTAACCATAAAGGGTATCAAACACCCTGTTGATTTTACAATAATTTTAGGAGATAAAAAAACTGCAATAGCAAATTTGACCTTTGATCGATCCAAATACAACGTTCGTTTTCGCTCAGGTTCGTTTTTTGAAAACCTTGGCGACAAACTAATCTTAGACGATATCAGAATGGAAGTTAGTCTTCAGTGGAATTAGGCTTAAAAAAGCAATATTAGGTTGCATTAATGTTTTTTTCATTTATATTTGCTCCATGAATATCCAAAATGTTCAAATAAGCTGGTGGACCGAAATGTTATAAACAATTCGTGATACCCTAATATCTATATAAAAGGCTTGTCATCACGACAAGCCTTTTTTAATTTTACAACATGAGTAAAAGGTTTAAATTACATTCGGAGCACCAAAAAATTCTTGCAGACACACTCACCCCGGTTAGCGTCTATCTCAAAATCAGGGATCAATTTCCCCATAGCTTACTCCTGGAGAGTAGCGACTACGATGCCCGAGCCAACAACTTCTCCTACATCTGTTGCAACCCTATTGCCAGCCTGAGTATCAGCGGGACAAAAATAACTTATAACTTTCCCAACGGAAGTAATCAAGAAAAAAGCTTGACCTCAGTAGATCAAGTCCCCCAGTTAATTCAAGATTTTGCTCAGCAATTCGAGTCAAAAAAATTCCCTTTCAAATTTATCACCAACGGACTTTTTGGATTCATCGCACACGAGGCAGTGGCCCACTTTGAAAATTTAACTCTCAGAAAAGACAAAGACAATCTGGAGCTCCCTGAAATCTATTATGCCGTTTACCAAAACATCATCGCAATCAGTCTTTTTAATCATGAGGCACATTTGTTTTCTCATAGTTATGACGGGCTAAACAACCTAGATGAGATTGAAAGAATTCTCAAAAAAGACAACACTACATCATATCAATTCAAAAAACAAGGTGAAAAATTATCAAACCTCACAGATGAAGAGTTTATCTCCCTTGTCAATAAGGCCAAGGAACACTGTTTTAGGGGGGATGTTTTTCAGTTGGTGCTTTCACGCCAATTTTCGCAAGGCTTTTCGGGAGACGAATTCAATGTGTACCGCACATTGAGATCCATAAACCCCTCGCCCTATCTCTTCTTTTTTGACTACGGTGATTTTAAAATTTTTGGTAGCTCGCCCGAGGCACAGCTGGTGGTTGAACAAGGCAAAGCTGAAATTCACCCCATTGCTGGTACTTTTAAAAGAACGGGCAATGATCAGGAGGACTTAGCCTCGGCTGAACTTTTGGCATCCGATCCCAAAGAAAACTCTGAACATGTAATGCTGGTAGATCTCGCTCGTAACGACCTCAGCCGAAACGGCAACGAAGTTGTCGTAGAAAAAAATAGGGAAATACAATTTTTCTCCCACGTCATCCACTTGGTTTCTAAGGTTACAGCTTATCTAAAATCCTATACTAAAACCTTTCAAGTGGTAGCTGATACTTTCCCCGCGGGAACCTTAAGCGGCGCACCAAAACATATGGCACTTCAGCTCATTGATCGCTACGAAAAGACCGCCCGAAATGCTTATGGAGGAGCATTGGGGTATATGGATTTTGAAGGCAACTTCAACCACTGCATCATCATCCGTTCTTTTACAAGTAAAAACCAGCAACTCCACTATCAAGCGGGAGCAGGCATAGTGTCTAAATCTACACCGAAAAAAGAATTACAAGAGGTATACAATAAATTGGGGGCCTTGGACAAAGCCTTAACAATGGCCGAAAGATTATAAGTATGAAAAAAATATTTGTCATTGATAATTATGATTCCTTTACCTACAATTTGGTACATTACCTAGAGGAATTGGGAGCCAAAGTCACAGTAAGGCGGAACGATCAATTTGAGCTTTCAGAACCCGAGGAGTATGAATATCTATTGCTCTCTCCGGGTCCTGGTATCCCAGATGAAGCGGGATTGCTAAAGGCAACCATCGAAAGATACGCTTTCACAAAAAAAATTCTTGGGGTGTGTTTGGGTCAACAGGCAATAGGAGAAGTTTTTGGAGCTAGCCTTGTCAATTTGGATACTGTTTTCCACGGAGTAGCTACACCAGTTAGGGTGGCCGAAGACGACCTATTGTTTAAGGACTTGCCTCAAAATTTTGATGTGGGACGATATCACTCATGGGTTGTTCAAACCCCATTGCCGCCAGATTTGGTTGCCACCTCTTTTGATGAAAACCAACAATTAATGTCCCTCAGACATAAAAGCCTGCCGATCAGGGCTGTACAATTTCACCCCGAATCCATTTTGACTCCCTACGGAAAGAAAATACTAGAAAACTGGATCAATAGCTAAAACATGGAAGCCATACTCAACCGCCTGACCCATCACGAAACCTTAGACAGAAAAGAGTCAGAGGGCTTACTAACGGACATCACAAAGGGAAAGTTCAACCCCAGTCAGATTGCCTCTTTTTTGACCGTATTCATGATGCGCAGCATCACCCTCGAAGAACTCGAAGGTTTTAGAAAAGCACTGCAAAAGCTTTGTTTGTTCATCGACTTGAGTGAATTCAGTCCGATCGATTTATGCGGAACGGGCGGAGACGGGAAAAACACCTTTAATATCTCTACCCTCGCTTCCTTTGTCACTGCAGGAGCTGGAGTTAAGGTTGCGAAACATGGGAATTACGGTGTTTCTTCGGGCTGTGGTTCAAGCGATGTACTTGAATATCTGGGGATTCGGTTTTCAAATGATGCCGATTTTATCAAACGCTGTATCGATCAAGCGGGAATTTGCAATCTACACGCCCCTCTCTTCCACCCGGCGATGAAAAACGTTGCTCCTATCCGAAGGGAACTGGGTGTCAAGACTTTTTTCAACATGCTAGGGCCACTGGTCAATCCGACCTTTCCCAAACATCAACTCACAGGGGTTTTTAATTTAGAATTAGCAAGACTGTACGGCTACCTCTTCCAAAAAACAGATCAAAATTTTACCATAATACATGCCTTGGATGGTTATGATGAAATTTCACTAACTGGTCCCGCTAAGGCGATCAGAAACAATGGGGAAAGTCTTATTGTTCCTCAAGATTTTGGTTTGGTAGCACTGGACGAAAAACAAATAAGTGGTGGTGCATCAGTCCCCTCTTCTGCTGCCATCTTTACGGCCATATTGGATGGAAAAGGCAGCCAGGCCCAAATCAATGTAGTTTGTGCCAATGCCGCCATGGCCATAGCTACCGCCACCAACTGTACTCCACTGGAGGGTTTTGAAAAAGCAAAAGTCTCCCTACTCTCGGGACATGCCGCCAAATCATTTAAAACACTCCAGAATCTCAGTGCATCATGACCATACTGGATAGCATTATCGCAAACAAAATCAAGGAAGTTGAACTGAGAATTAACGCATTTCCTCAGACCTTTTGGGAACAATCTCCATGGTTTGATCGAGAGGTTTTTTCTTTGTCACAAGGGTTGAAGAATAGTCCCACTGGCATCATCGCCGAGTACAAAAGGCGTTCCCCTTCACTGGATAATATTAACAGTAGTTTGTCCGTACACCAGGTCGCCCAAGATTATCAAAAAGCTGGAGTCAGTGGGATGTCTGTCCTTACTGATCAAAAATATTTTGGGGGCAGTTTGGAAGATTTGACCGCTGCCAGGGCAGAATGCCAAATTCCAATCTTGAGAAAAGAATTCATCATCGATCCATATCAATTGTTCGAAGCCAAGGCCCACGGTGCAGATATCATCTTATTGATTGCAGCCGTTTTGGATCGGGAACGGATAAAACAACTTTCCCAAACTGCCAAAAGTCTAGGCTTGGAGGTGCTTTTGGAAGTTCACAACCAAGAAGAGTTGAACAAAGCCCTAATGCCCTCTTTGGATATGATAGGGGTAAACAACCGCAACCTCAAAACTTTTGAAGTTAGCTTAGAAACCAGCATGGCCTTAGCTGAGTTCATCCCCAACGATTTTGTCAAAGTATCCGAGAGCGGTATCAGTTCAACTGGAGCCATTCATGCTTTAAAGCCCTACGGATACCAAGGGTTTTTG
>NZAX01000023.1 GCA_002687665.1 Flavobacteriaceae bacterium | reverse complement strand
ATATACAAAAGCAGAATTTCCTAAAATCATTCCTTGATTAACCAACTTTTTAGCGTATTCGTTTGTTTTTACATATCCCAAATCAAAAAGTACTTTTTGCCAAAACCTAGAATATAAAAGGTGTCCTGTCGCATGCTCACTTCCACCCATATAAAAATCTACTTCTCTCCAGTAGTCCAAAGCCTTAGGGGCTACCCACTCCTTTTGGTTTTGGGCATCCATATAGCGGTTAAAATACCAAGAACTTCCTGCCCAACCGGGCATAGTATTGAGTTCCAGTGGAAATACGAATTGGTGGTCGATGCGGTCATTAGAAACCACTTCTTCATTGATTTCATCCCAAGCCCAAATCTTGGCATTGCCCAATGGGGGCTTTCCTTCCTCAGTAGGGAGGTACTTTTCTACTCTTGGAAGCTCAAGGGGTAGGTGTTGCTCTTTTAAAGGTATTGGAATATCGCCCTTAAAGTAAATTGGAATGGGTTCGCCCCAATATCTTTGTCGGCTAAAAATTGCATCTCTGAGTCTGAAATTTACTGCACCTTTACCATAGTTTTTAGATTCCAATGCAGTAATTACTCGATCCAATGCTGCTTTATAATCCAAACCATTTAAAAAGTCGGAATGGATCAATTTAACCTTTCCCTTATCGGTAAAAGCCCCTTCGGATATGTCAACACCATCGAATATATTGATGATGGGTAAATTAAAATGAGTGGCGAAATCAAAGTCTCTTTGGTCACCACAAGGGACTGCCATTACCGCTCCAGTCCCATAACTAGCCAATACATATTCCCCTATCCAAATGGGAATGGGCACACCGGTAAAGGGATGAAGGGCATGAGCTCCTGTAAACACTCCACTGATTAACTTGACATCGGCTTGACGTTCACGATCAGATTTCTGAGCAACTATTGCGATATAGTCAGATACTGCTTTTTGCTGCTCCGGACTAGTGATTTTTGAGACCAACTCGTGCTCTGGGGCCAGTGTCATGTAGGTAACTCCAAAAATAGTATCGGGGCGAGTGGTAAAAACCTCCAATTTTTCAGGGTGGTTTTCAACTTCAAAATAAATACAGGCCCCTCTAGATTTACCAATCCAGTTCCTTTGCATTTCTTTGAGTGAATCCGGCCAATCTAATTCATCCAAACCCAATAGAAGTCTATTTGCATAGGCACCAATCCGCATACTCCACTGACGCATCCTCTTTTTGGTAACAGCATAACCTCCTCGCTCTGATACTCCATTTACAATTTCGTCATTGGCCAATACAGTTCCCAAAGCAGGACACCAGTTGACCTGGGTCTCAGACAAATAAGTGAGTCGATAAAACAACAAGACTTTTTGCTGTTGTTCATGGTCAAAAGCATTCCACTCAAGGGCACTGAAAACAGGTGTGTCTTTATCGCAGTGAGCTTGCACGTTGATATTCCCCTCTTTTTTAAACCTGAAGATCAATTCAGACACAGGAACCGCTTTATCGGCCTCAATATCGTAATAGGAATCAAATAATTTTAGGAATATCCACTGTGTCCATTTGTAGTAGTTTGGTTCAGAGGTCCGCACCTCGCGGTCCCAATCAAAAGAAAATCCCATTCGATCGAGTTGCTGACGGTATTTGTTGATGTTAGAAGTAGTAGTTTTGGAGGGATGCTGTCCAGTCTGAATGGCATACTGCTCTGCCGGAAGTCCAAAGGAATCATAGCCCTGTGGGTGTAAAACATTGAATCCTGAATGCCTTTTGAATCGTGCGATGATATCACTGCCAATGTATCCTAAGGGATGCCCAACATGGAGACCTGCCCCAGAGGGGTAGGGAAACATATCCAATACATAATACTTGGGTTTGTGACTTTGGCTATCTGCTTTAAAGGTTTTTTTGGTCGACCAAATGTGTTGCCACTTTTTTTCAATTTGCAAAAAATCGTAATCCATTAAGGCTTGTTTTTTGAATGCTTAAAAATACGCTTATTAAGGAAAGGAAAAAAAGTTTCCGGCACTCAAGGCCCTTTTTATTGATGGTTTTTTAATTTTACTTAAATAAACCGATCCTATGAACCAAATACCGGAAGAAAAATTTAACAAGCGAAGACTAATTTCATCATACTTTTCAGTAGTGGTGAGTATTTCTTTGGTGTTATTTTTAACTGGTATTTTGGGCGTTTTGTTGGTCAATTCGAAAAAAGTAGCCGATCACTTCAAGGAACAGATCGTGATGACAATTTATGTGAAAGACGCTGCCAAAGAAATCCAACTTAAGCAATTGCAAAAAACCTTGCGTTTGAATGTTGCTACCAAAAAAGTCAATTTCGTATCCAAAGAAGAAGCTTCCAAAAGACACGCCAACGAAATTGGTGAGGACTTTATGGAATTTTTGGGCTACAATCCGCTACTCAATTCAATAGACGTATACTTTAAAGCACCTTTTCTGAACCCTGCCATGGTCTCCAAATTAAGTAAAGACATTACACTTTACAGCTATGTGAATGAAGTGGTCTACGACCGACCGCTGCTGGAGTTACTGGATGAAAACATCAAAAAAATAACTTTTTGGATGTTTTTGGCCAGTGGCCTGTTTATCTTTGTGGCGGTGCTGTTGATCAATAGTTCCATCCGACTTTCCATATACTCCAAAAGGCTGATCATCAAAACCATGCAATTGGTAGGAGCAACTAAAAGTTTTATCCGAGGACCTTTTATCAAAACCCACCTGCTGATGAGTACTTTGGGTTCTATCATTGCCATGTCGGGAATGGCTTTAGTGCTTTATGAAATCCAAAAACGATTTCCCGAATTGCAAATTTTCGAAAACCCACTCGAACCAGCATTGGTTTTCGCAGGAGTATTTACATTGGGTTTGGGGATCACAATTATAAGTACTTTCTTTGCCACCCAACGTTATCTGAATCTAAAGTCTGACGCAGTAAATTAAAGAATTAAGATGAGTGACCCAACCCAAAAAAAAGAATTCTTGTTCAGCAAAAGAAATTATCGGTTTTTACTCCTTTCTATTGCATTGATTGCCTTTGGTTTTATACTTATGGCAGGTGGAGGAAGTGAGGATCCCAACTTTTTTAACCCAGAAATTTTTAATTTCCGCAGAATCAGATTGGCACCCACCATCGTTCTTATGGGTTTTGGACTGGCAATTTACGCCATCTTAATGCCCCAAAAAAAAAGTAAATGAGTGCGCTAGAAACGCTGATTCTTGGAATTGTCCAAGGCCTTACAGAGTTTCTGCCTGTCTCCTCTAGCGGTCATTTGGAATTGGTCAAAGCCATTTTCGGAAGTGATTATGAACAACAACAAGGCTTGTTGGTCACCATTACCCTCCACGCTGCAACGGCCTTCAGCACCATTTTTGTGTTCAGAAAAGACATTTTCATGATTCTGTCCGATTTGTTGCGTTTTAAAAGAGGAGAGAGTTTGAATTTCAGCCTGAAAATTATCCTCTCCATGATCCCAGCAGTAATCATCGGTCTTATTTTTGAAGATTTTATCGCTTCTCTTTTTGTTGGCAAAATTGCTTTGGTAGGTGTCATGTTAATGATCACGGCCTTGTTATTGTTTCTGGCAGATCAGGTCAATGAAAACAATAAGGAATTGAATTACAGCAACACATTTTACATAGGTGTTATCCAAGCCATTGCAATTCTTCCGGGAATTTCAAGAAGTGGCGCCACCATAGCACTGGCCGTTTTACTCAAGATTGACCGCAACAAGGCAGCCCGATTTTCTTTCCTCATGGTCATTCCACTAATCCTGGGAAGTATGGCCAAAAGCTTGATGGATGGCGACCTAAGTCAGGACAGCACTGCGCTACTTCCTTTGTTGGTAGGTTTTGTAAGCGCCTTCATTACCGGAGTTTTTGCATGTCGTTGGATGGTTGCTCTGGTAAAAAAAAGCCAACTCAAATACTTTAGTTTCTACTGTTTTGCATTGGGAGCATTGGCCATCCTTTTTAGTGTGTGACATGAATTTATCTCTTGAATCCATCCTAGAGGGTCAACTGTTTTTGGTAGACAAACCACTGGAGTGGACTTCTTTTCAGGTAGTCAACAAGCTGAAGTGGGCCTTAAAAACGAAATACAAACTTAAAAAACTTAAGGTAGGCCATGCGGGAACCCTCGACCCATTGGCCACGGGACTTTTACTGGTTTGTACAGGAAAAATGACTAAGAAAATTAGTGAAATTCAAGCCCTTGAAAAAGCCTACACAGGAACCATCACCCTGGGGGCAACAACCCCATCCTATGATCTTGAAACTACCATAGATCAAAATTTTCCTACTGATCACATCACCAAAGAGCAATTGAATGTGGTCAAAAAAAAGTTTGAAGGCGAAATAGATCAATACCCACCCATTTTCTCTGCCATAAAAAAAGAAGGAAAGCGTTTGTATGAATACGCCAGAAAAGGAGAAAAAACGAAAATTGAATCCAGAAAAGTAACACTTTACACATTTAATTTTACCAAAATTGACCTTCCACAACTTCACTTTGATGTTCGCTGTTCAAAAGGAACCTACATCAGGTCGTTGGCCCATGATTTTGGTAAAGCACTTAAATCGGGGGGACATTTAAGCCAATTGAGAAGAACAGCCATAGGGTTCTACAGGGTCGAAGATGCCCTCACTCCCGATCAAATCTCAGAAAAACTAGACGGAATATAATCTAGGGATGAACCTTATAATCCTTGATTTTTAATAATTTTGTATTAAATCATTTGATTATGGAACTCACCTCAGATGAGGTAACGCAAAGGTTGAACCGCATGGGATACTTGGATTTAGAAATCCCTGAAGGACTTGATTTAGTTTCAGCAATCAAGCGACTCAAAAAAGAAAAAAAGGCAGTATTGCTGGCGCATTACTACCAAGAAGCCGAAATTCAAGAGTTGGCCGACTACTTAGGCGACAGCCTATATTTGGCTCAAGTGGCAGAAAAAGTTGAAGCCGAAACGATTATTTTTTCCGGAGTGCATTTTATGGCCGAAACGGCCAAAATCATCAATCCCACCAAAAAAGTCATTCTCCCGGATCTAAATGCAGGCTGCTCACTAGCCGACTCCTGCCCGCCTCCGGATTTTAAAAAATTTATTGACCAATACCCTGGTGCACATGTAGTGACCTACATCAATTGCTCGGCAGAAATTAAAGCATTGAGTTCCATTGTATGTACTTCGAGTAATGCAGTAAGGGTAATTGATTCGATACCCGAAGGAGAGACCATCATTTTTGCTCCCGACAAAAACCTGGGACGTTATCTGATCAGAGAAACCGGTAGGGATATGATCTTATGGGACGGGTCTTGTATAGTTCACGAAGCTTTCTCATTCGAAAGAATTGTAACGCTCTCCAAGGAAAACCCCACAGCCAAATTCATCGCACATCCAGAAAGTGAATCTCAAGTTCTTGATATTGCACATTACATCGGTAGTACTTCAGGCTTGTTAAACTTTGTAGAGAAAGATTCTGCACAAAGCTTTATCGTAGCTACCGAGGCGGGAATTCTTCACGAGATGAAAAAACGCTGTCCACAAAAAATATTTATTCCTGCCCCGGTAGAAGATGAAACGTGTGCTTGTAGCGAATGTGCCTTTATGAAACTCAATACACTGGAGAAATTATATCTGTGTTTGGAACATGAAAAGCCCGAGGTAAAACTTTCCCAAAGCCTGATAGAAAAAGCCAAACTTCCCATCACCAGAATGCTAAAGCTCGGCTAGAAATATGAATACCAATGTACTCGTCATAGGAAGTGGTATTTCAGGATTGACCTACTCCATCAAAATGGCAGAGCAAAATCCAAAACTCGAAATCGTTATGATTTCAAAAAATAGCCTAATGGAAAGCAATACAAGATATGCACAAGGTGGAATCGCAGTGGTCTCTAATTTTCAGAAAGACTCTTTTGACAAACACGTCGAAGACACCCTGATCGCCGGAGCAGGAGAATGCGATAAGGAGGTAGTAGAATTTGTTGTGAAAGAAGGACAGGATCGCCTCCAAGAATTGATCGATTGGGGCACCCACTTCGACAAACAAAAAAATGGATTACATCTTACCCAAGAAGGAGGACATTCCGAAAAAAGGATTGTACATCACAAAGACAAAACCGGACTTGAAATTCAGAAATCCCTGATCCGTAAAATCAAAACTTTTTGCAATATCTCTCTTTTGGAAAATCACACCTTGGTGGATTTGATTACAGACCACCACAGTGGAAGCCATTATCAAAGATGTTACGGGGCATATGTAATTTCGAATTTGGAACAGGAAATCATTAAAATTTCAGCACAAATCACCGTTTTAAGTACCGGAGGGGCCGGACAGCTTTTCTCTCATACCACCAATCCCGAAAACGCCACGGGAGATGGCTTGGGTGCTGCCTATAGGGCCAAAGTCTTTATGGAAGGGTTGCCATTTGTTCAATTTCACCCCACTGCACTTTACCCCAAAATCAACGGAAATACTTTTTTGATATCAGAGGTTGTTCGGGGGGAAGGTGCCATTTTAAAAACCATATCCGGCAAAAGATTCATGACCGAATATCACCATCGGGCCGAACTTGCTCCAAGGGATATCGTTGCCCGATCCATTGCCGAAGTGGTCAATGAAACAGGAGACGATTATGTTTTTTTAGATTGTCAAGCCATTAGCGAAAAAGAATTTGAAAATCAGTTCCCCACCATAAAGGAGAATTGTCAAAAAATGGGAATTAATCCCCCCAAAGATCCCATTCCGGTGATCCCTGCCGCCCACTATTTCTGTGGTGGTATCAGTGTAAATCACTATGGAGAAACAAAACTAAAGGGATTGTATTCCATTGGCGAATGCAGCCATACAGGCTTGCACGGAGCCAATCGTTTGGCTTCTAATTCACTGCTGGAATCTCTAGTGTTTTCTCATCGGGCGGCACTGAACTCCCTCGATCAAATGAAGGGAGATCTTCCCTCACAAGATTTTTACCTCCAGCTTCCCAAATGGAAAGAAGAACATTATATTTCTAATGAAAAAATCAGCGCCATTAGTCAAATGAAAAAGCAATTGCAAAACTTAATGACCACCAAAGTGGGTATTTTCAAAACCTCATCGGGACTAATAGAGGCTGAAATGGAGTTAAAGGAAATTTTTATCGAAACACAAGACATTTACCAGCAAAATAAATTAACTCTGGGGATTTGTGAGTTGAGAAATATGGTTAGCGTGGCATATTTGATGATCAAACAGTCACAAGAATACAAACAAAATAAAGGAGTTTTTTACAATCAAGACTACGTTGAATAATTTTTACGAGACCCATATAGCCGCTATAAATCGCTTTATCGATCAAGCCCTTGAAGAAGATATTGAAGGAGCCGACCACACTAGTAACGCCTGTTTTGACGATTATTTAAAAGGGGAAGCTATTTTGAAAGTCAAAGACAATTGTGTTATTGCCGGTATCACCTTGGCTGAAAAGATTTTCTACCGCTTCGACCCTTCATTGAAGCTAAAAATTCTGGCCAAAGAAGGCGAAAAATTAGAGGGGGGTTCAGTTGCCTTTGAGGTCGAAGGTTGTGCAAAGTCACTTTTGGCCTCCGAGCGATTGGTGCTAAATTGTATGCAAAGAATGAGTGGCATTGCGACACTGTCCCAACAACTCAGTCAGAAGATAAAACATACCAAATGTAAAATTCTTGATACGCGCAAAACAACACCGGGATTCCGTTATCCTGAAAAATGGGCAGTCACAATTGGTGGGGGTTATAATCATCGGATGGGATTGTTTGATGCAATAATGATCAAGGACAACCACATCGATTTTTGTGGTGGTGTATCCCAAGCATTAGAAAAAACAAAAGCTTATTTGAGACAAAATACTTTAGATTTGCCAGTAATAATAGAGGTGAGAAATGAATTTGAAATCGATCAGGTAATGAATTTCCCCTGGGTAAAAAGAATTCTTTTAGATAATATGAATCCCAAAAAACTGTCGGAAAATATTGAAATAATAAATGGAAAATTCGAAACTGAAGCCTCAGGAAATATTAATACAAAAAACTTGGTCACCTATGCAGAAACAGGAGTGGATTATGTTTCAATGGGATCACTTACCTATACCGCAGTTCCTATTGATTTGAGTTTAAAAGCAGTTTAAAGGTTCACTCTATATTTGCTATATTTGTGACAAGGTATGAAATACAAAAGAATCCTTCTTAAATTAAGCGGTGAAGCTCTTATGGGCGATCAAAACCATGGTATTGATCCTATTAGGCTTAACGATTACGCAACCGAAATCAAGAAATTACAAGAAACAGGTACAGAAATAGCAATCGTAATCGGTGGAGGAAATATTTTCAGGGGAGTATCCGGAGCCAGTAAAGGAATGGATCGTGTTCAGGCTGATTACATGGGAATGCTGGCAACAGTAATCAACGGTTTGGCATTGCAAAGTGCACTGGAAAACAATTCTGTCCCAACCCGATTACAGACAGCCATCAAAATTGAAGCTATTGCAGAACCTTTTATTAAAAGAAGAGCTACTAGACATCTCGAAAAAGGAAGAGTCGTTATTTTTGGTTCTGGGACAGGAAACCCTTATTTTACTACCGATTCTGCAGCAGTATTGCGTGCGATAGAGATTCATGCGGATGTTATATTGAAAGGGACCAGGGTAGATGGTATTTACAACGAAGATCCGGAAAAAAATAAATCGGCTGTCAAGTTTGACAATCTTTCATTCGATGACGTACTAAAAAAAGGGCTCAAGATAATGGATACCACTGCTTTTACATTAAGTCAGGAAAATAAACTGCCAATAATTGTTTTTGATATGAATACCAAAGGAAACCTCAGCAGGATAGTCCAAGGCGAAAAAATTGGAACAAGAGTTGATTTTTAAAATATCACCACAAAATGAATGAAGAAATAATAATCATTACCGATACAGCAAAAGAAAGCATGGATTTGTCTGTAAAACATTTGGAAAAAGAACTACTCAATATCAGAGCAGGAAAGGCAAACCCTATAATGTTAAATGCTGTAATGGTGGAATATTATGGAACTCCTACCCCAATAAATCAAGTGGCCAATGTGAATACCCCTGACGGAAGAACCCTAAGCATACAACCATGGGAAAAGGCTTTATTACCCGAAATTGAAAAGGGTATCTTACAAGCCGATTTAGGGTTTAATCCAATGAACAATGGAGAATCTCTGATTATCAATATACCCCCACTTACAGAGGAGCGTAGAAAAGAATTGGTCAAATTGGTAAAAGCAGAGGTCGAAAACACTAAGATAGCCATCAGAAATGCCCGAAAAGATGCCAATAACGAGATCAAAAAAACCGATAGTTCAGAAGACCTCCAAAAAAATGCTGAAATAGACATTCAAGAATTAACCGATCAATACATTAATAAAGTAGACAAAATTCTTAACGTCAAGGAAAAAGAAATTTTAACTTTATAAAATACCCAACTATGCTGTTGTCTTAAGATAATGAAGCGTAAAAATAATTTTTGGGGTTTTGTTGCGAACTTTATTCTAAGAAACCGCCTTCATATCATTGGGTCGATCTTATTAATCACTATTTTTTTTAGTTTTCAATGGAAATACATCCGGTTTACTTATACAGAGGCAAATCTTTTGCCCAGTAAACATCCAGAAAATATCGAGTATGATGCATTTGTAAAAATATTTGGTGAAGAAGGAAATTTAATGGTTATCGCCCTCAAAGAAGAAGAATTTTTTGAACCCAGAATATTTGAGAAATGGATCGCACTTAACGAAAAAATAGAATCCTTTCCAGAGGTACATTTTACTCTATCCACTAACAATGTTAAAGAATTGGTCAAGGACGAAAACATAAAATCATTTGTGCTCAAACCAGTTTTTGATATAGCAGATTACGAGCTTTCTGACATTAAAAAATTTAAACAAAAACTCCTTTTAGAACTCCCGTTTTACAAAAACATACTCTATAATGCTGATGGTAAAACAATTCGATCTACCATATATATGGATAAAAAAATCGTAAATACAATTCAGCGGAAAGAGTTTATATTTAAAACCTTTCTCCCTTTAATTACCACTTTTGAAAAGGAAACAGGCTTAGATGTCAAAATCTCTGGCATGCCCTACATCAGAACTTTGAATGCCCAGAATATTGTAGATGAAATCGGCATTTTTGTCATCTCAGCCATGATGTTAACTAGTCTGATTTTTTTTCTTTTCTTCAGATCTTTCAGAGCTACATTTATCTCCATGTTTGTGGTGTTAATCGGGGTTATGTGGGCCTTTGGAATTTTAGGTTTGCTTAGTTATGAAATTACCATTCTGACTGCACTTATCCCTCCTTTGATTATTGTAATCGGAGTACCCAATTGTATTTTTTTGATCAACAAATACCAACAAGAAATCGCAAAACATGGAAACATGTTCAAATCCCTAAAGAGGGTAATTATGAAAATTGGTAATGCCACACTAATGACCAACCTAACTACAGCATCGGGTTTCGCTACTTTTATTCTGACTGACAGCAAAGTATTAAAAGAATTTGGGATTGTTGCATCTATCAATATCATTATGATTTTTATACTCTCTCTGTTAATCATACCCGTTGCATACAGTTTTATGTCTCTGCCTACTAAAAAACACCTAAAACACCTTAATAGTCCATACCTTAAAAAGTTTATTAACTGGCTGGAAAATAGTATAATATATAAAAGAATCAATGTTTATATCATCTCAATAGTCAGTTTGGCAATAGGTATCATTGGGATTTACCAAATAAATATTTCGGCAAGTATTATTGAAGACATGCCGAAAAAATCTCAGTTTTTTAAGGATATTCTTTTCTTTGACGATGAATTTAATGGTATCGTTCCTATTGAAATAATTGTTGATTCCCGAAGGAAAGGTGGAGCAACTAGACTATCTACCCTGAAAAGGATTGACAAGCTTGAACAATACATCGAAGATATTCCTGAACTTTCTGCTCCTATATCAACTGTCAGAGGTTTCAAATTCTTCAAACAAGCCTATTACAATGGTAATCCCAAATATTATGAGCTTCCAACATCTCAAGAAAATTCTTTTATAACCCGTTATCTCAAAAATCTCAATAACTCAAATGGTTTGATGGGAAATTATATTGACAGCAATTCTCAATTCAACAGGATAACTACTTTTATGAAAGATATTCCCTCAGATCGTATCGAGGAAATTGAGGAGGATTTGATAAAAAAAATCGATAAAATATTTCCACCTAATCTCTACAAAGTCAAGTTAACTGGAAAAACTTTGTTGTACCTAAAAGGGACTTATTACCTGATTCGAAATTTAATTTTCTCCTTATCATTGGCTATTTTATTGATTGCACTTTTTATGGCCTATATGTTCAGGTCCCCTAAAATGATAGTTATTTCATTGATTCCTAATTTATTACCACTAATTATTACAGCTGGTGTAATGGGTTTTTCGGGTATTCCTCTAAAACCATCAACTATTTTGGTCTTTAGTATTGCATTTGGAATTTCGGTAGATGATACTATACATTTCCTGGCCAAGTATAGACAAGAATTAATCGCCAATAATAGGAAAGTCAAAGCTGCGGTTTATATTTCATTGAGAGAGACAGCAGTAAGCATGTTTTATACTTCAATTGTATTGTTCTTTGGATTTGCTGTATTTATGAGTTCAAATTTTGGAGGTACTGTTGCACTAGGGGGACTGGTTTCTGTCACCCTACTTTTTGCCATGCTAGCTAATTTGATCCTTCTTCCTTCCCTACTGCTTTCAATAGATGATCCACATAGTAATGAAAAGGTATTATAAGTACGAAAAATGAAAATTGTTTCTCTGAGCAGTCAAAAAAACCCTAAATCTTTTCTGTAAATAAACCTATCTTTGCGCTGAATATTTGATAACAATGAAATACCCTCGATTAGCGGAATTATTGAATCAACCCGAAAAACACGATACCGTAGTGGTCAGGGGTTGGGTAAGAACATTTCGTGCCAACCGATTCATTGCACTCAATGATGGTTCCACGATTGAAAACCTTCAATGTGTTGTAGATTTTGAAAACACTGATGAAAACCTGCTCAAAAAAATCAATACAGGTGCTGCGATTGAGATTTCGGGAAAACTAGTTAAGAGCATGGGTAAGGGTCAATCTCAAGAAGTATTAGTCGATTCGATTATGATTCTAGGTGAAGCCGATCCAGATTTATATCCCATTCAACCAAAAAAACATAGTTTTGAATTCTTAAGAGAAAAAGCACACCTCAGGGTGAGAACAGTTACTATTAGTGCTGTGATGCGTATTCGATCTGCACTTTCTTTTGCCATCCATCAATTTTTTCAAGATAAGGGCTTTTACTATATCCATACTCCAATCATCACTGGCAGCGATGCCGAAGGGGCTGGAGAAATGTTCCGTGTATCGGTTCTAGATCCTATAAAACCTCCAACAGGTCCCGATGGTAGAGTAGATTTCAAACAAGACTTTTTTGGAAAAGAAACCAACCTTACCGTCTCTGGACAACTCGAAGCAGAAACTTATGCTCAAGGGTTGGGGAATGTCTATACTTTTGGGCCAACATTTAGAGCAGAAAATTCAAACACCTCGCGACACTTGGCTGAGTTTTGGATGATTGAGCCAGAAATGGCTTTCTATGAGTTAGACGACAATATGGACTTGGCTGAAGAATTTATCAAGTTCATACTTGATTATATTTTGAAAAAATGTCATGAAGATTTAGCTTTTCTCGACCAACGTCTTGCTAATGAAGAAAAATCAAAGCCACAAAATCAAAGGAGTGCAATGGGTTTAGTTGAAAAAATAAAATTTGTAGTCGAAAACAAATTTAAGAGGGTTTCTTATACTGAAGCTATCAATATCCTAAAAAACTCCAAACCCAACAAGAAGAAAAAATTCGACTATTTGATCGAAGAATGGGGAACCGATTTACAAAGTGAACACGAACGTTATTTGGTTGAAAAACACTTCAACGCACCTGTAATTCTGTTCGATTATCCTGCGAAAATTAAAGCCTTTTACATGCGGATGAATGAGGATCAAAAGACTGTTCGAGCAATGGACATCCTCTTTCCTGGCATTGGTGAAATTGTGGGAGGGTCGCAAAGAGAAGAGCGACTGGATGTATTGGAAAAGAGAATTGAAGAACTTAAAATTGACGCTGAAGAGCTGTGGTGGTATCTTGACTTGAGACGCTATGGAACTGCACCTCACAGTGGATTTGGACTTGGATTTGAACGTTTGGTCCTTTTTGCTACCGGCATGTCCAACATCAGAGATGTCATTCCCTTTCCACGAACACCGCAAAACGCTACGTTTTAATTTTTTTCAGCTCTCTTGACTTTTTTTATCTTTATGAAAGCTATTTCATAATATGTTAAAACAACAGCTCCAAACGAAGCTCTCTCAAAAACTATCTCCTCAACAAATTCAGTTGATGAAGCTGATTCAATTGTCTACTTTAGATTTAGAACAGCGTATTCAGTCTGAGATTGGAGAAAATCCAGCACTTGAAAAAGGGAAAGAGTTAAATGATAGTGAATTAGAAATCAACGATCCCTATGATGATTATCAGAATGATCAAAAAATAGATACAGAAGATATAGATATTGACACCTATTTGAGTGACGATGAGGTGCCTAACTATAGAATACAATCCAACAATCAATCGGGTGATGATGAGAATAGAGAAATTCCCTTTTCAGGGGGGACTAGTTTTCACGAACACTTAGAAAGTCAATTACAAAATTTAATTCTTTCGGCAGAAGAACGTCCCATTGCTGAATTTCTGATTGGCAGTATTGATAATAGTGGCTATCTAAGAAGATCTGAGGAGGATATATTAGACGATTTGGCTTTTACTCAAAATATAATTGTGCAAAGTAAAGACCTCAAACAAATCCTCAGAAAAATTCAATCAATGGACCCTCCAGGAGTAGGTGCAAGGTCCCTTCAAGAATGCCTATCTCTGCAGTTGGCACGAAAAGAAAAAATTCGCCCAGAAGTAGGAATCGCCCGTCAAATCATTGATACTGCCTTCGATGAATTTTCAAGGAAACACTATCAGAAACTGCAAGATCGATTCCATTTAACTGAAGCTGAATTACGTAATATTTTTGATGAAATTGCCAAGTTAAATCCCAAACCCGGGGGTGCTCTCTCACATAGTGCACAAAACAATCACATAGTACCGGATTTCATTTTAACTATTGAAAATGGAACTCTAAAAGTAACATTGAACCGAAGGAATGCTCCTGAGTTAAGAATTTCTAGAAATTATAAAGAAATGCTTTCTGGTTATGCTCATGCTCCAAGTAAAAATAAATCTCAACAAGAAGCAGTACTTTTTATCAAACAAAAACTAGATGCAGCCAAGTGGTTTATCGATGCCATAGAACAGAGGCACCAAACGCTTTTCCTCACCATAAATGCTATCGTAGAATACCAAAGTCATTATTTTTTGACAGGAGACGAACAAAAGTTAAAACCTATGATCTTAAAAGATATTGCCGACAAAATAGATTTGGATATTTCAACAATCTCGAGAGTAGCCAATAGCAAATACATAGATACACCCTACGGAGTAAAGCTTTTAAAAAGTCTTTTTTCTGAAGGAATGAAAAACATAGAGGGAGAAGATGTTTCAACAATTGAAATAAAAAAAATTCTGGAGAATCTAATATCTAATGAAAACAAAAAAAACCCCTTGGCCGATCAAGCGCTGTCTGCATTACTAAAGGATAAGGGTTACAAAGTAGCAAGGAGAACTGTTGCCAAGTACCGGGAACAAATGGACATCCCAGTAGCTAGACTCAGAAAATTAATCTGATCAAAGAATATAAAAAATTAATCCAAGCTTGATGGTTTGAAGATGTGGATATTTTCCATCCGAAAACTTTACCTCAGATTGATAAATAGAATTTAAGTCGTATTCAAAATATATATTCCAAGTATTATATCCCGCGCTAAGAAATACCACAGTATTGTTATTTTTAATAAAGTCACTTTGAACTGATTTTCCGAAAAAAGGCCTATAATTTTCGGCAAAATTTAACATATATTTCATCCCCCCATAAACACGCCAAAAATCGGTCCGTTCTGGAGTGGATGTCCTGACTCGAAACGAAAGTGGTATAACAAGTGAGGAATAAGTCTGACTGTTCTCGTCATTACCTTTGATAGAAAAAATTAGATGATTATCATCGGAAACTAAAGTAAGATTAGAAATCAGTCGGTTATATGCATATCCAATACCTAAACCTATTGCGATTCTTCCATCATCATTTAATGGAATATCCCTCACAAAACCAACTTGGAAATTGTTTGAAAAACCATTTTGTTTGAAACCACTGATGTTTTCCTTTTGTAGTTGTAGTCCGAAACTAATGTAAAACTGGTCTTCCCTGTATTTTGTAGAGAGGCTGTCGCGCTGGGCTAAAGCTTTGTATGCAAACAATAAAAAGCTTGCAAAAAATAAAAGTCGAATTGATATTTTACAACTATTTACCACTAAAAAAAATACTCAAACTNTGGTGTAAAAAAAAAGTNCCANAGAGGCACCTTTAATTTTTACAGAAAAATTAATTAATATTTTGNGAGTAATCTCCGACACGAGTGGTATAATTAATTTTCAAAGCATTTACTTTTCTGAGTTCTTGCTTAATATCGGAAATCAAACCCATCTTGGTGTCACCATCTACTTTTAGTGCAGTAGTCAAAACATTTTGCAATTCCTGACGTTTTGAGGCACGTTCTGAAAGGACGAATGCTCCTACCTCCGCAACGGTTGCAAATTTATCATTAAGCTGAATACGGGGTTGGGTCCCATATTTGTCTGAATAGCGACTAGAAGGCTCTCCAGCGTATATATACATCACTCGGTCTTTCTTATCCAACTTCTGAATTTGATCCGCGGCAGGCAATTGATTTTTGACCATTAAAGTACTATCTCTCATTACTGTAGCCACCATAAAAAAGAACAGTAACATGAAAACAATATCAGGTAAAGATGCTGTTGAAATTGCAGGTAAATCTCCTCCTTTTTTCTTTTTAAATTTTGACATTACTAAATTTTATTTGGTTTTACTTGGCTCTGCTTCAGAGAGCTTTTGCGGAAACAATAGTTTTACCTCGGAAAGTTTAGGTTTTAGTCTTTCCTTTTCTTCTGGGGAAGTTCTTGGATCTGAATACTTTTTATTGGCTATAACAAATGACATACCCTCATTAGGAAACAACCTTAAAAACTCTCGATCTCTAAGTTCGTTATAAGCAGCGACCAATTCATTTTGAACAGCAATATAAACTTTGTAAGAAGTCTCTCTGTCATTTTTTAATGAAATGATTGCTTTGTCGGGGTTGTCTGATGATTTTGAATTACGAGCGCCTTGACAGTAATCACAAGCCTCTTCTCCCTCTCCACCGCCATTGTCGAGAAACTCAACGGCTAAAGCACGCAAATCTGAAATGTCTATTAATTCTTCTTCAGCCAACAATTGATTGTTTTTGTTTACAACCACAGTAAATATATTTTTCTCCTTTATGATCGGTGGATCTTCAATTTCATCAATTGGTGGTAGCTTTCTATTAAGGCCACTGTCAGTTTCAATTGTTGTTGTAACCAAGAAGAAAATCAAAAGTAAAAAGGCAATATCTGCCATTGACCCTGCATTAACTTCCGGTGCAGATCTTTTGGCCATAGCTATTTATTTTTTAATGATTTTAGTTACACCTGAAAAAAACATCAAACTTATGGCGACTAACGCAAGTATATAAAATGTTCTAATGCCAGTACCTACCCATTTTGAGGCACTTGCAGACAATACATCACCATCCTTCAAAGGAGTTTCAACACCATCTGATAGGATATAAGAGATGGCAATCACTACCAAAAACAATCCCAATGACAAGGCGGCTTTCTTCAATTTGGCAGAGTCAGAGAATAATCCTAAAAATGTGAAGATTAATGTTACAGATATGGTTATTAGCAATACAATTCGGGCCAATTCCACCAGAGGGGAAACAGCACTAAAATCTCCCATTGTAGCGGCCATTTTAATATCATCATCACCTGTGCCTATAATTCTTAATAAGAAAAATGCAGCAAGCACGCCTATAATTGCACTAATTATTTTTGTTATGTTCTGAATTTTCATATTAACAATTATTTTTTTTGAGCCACTAATATGTCAATCAAGTTAATAGAGGCATCTTCCATATCATTTACAATGCTATCTATCTTAGCGACAATGTAGTTGTAAAATACTTGAAGGATAATCGCCACAATTAAACCAAATACAGTAGTCAAGAGAGCTACTTTAATACCTCCTGCAACCAATGATGGTTGCATATCACCCGCGGCTTCTATTTTATCAAATGCTTGAATCATCCCAATCACTGTACCCATAAAACCAAGCATTGGAGCCAAGGCAATAAATAAGGAAATCCAAGAGACATTCTTTTCTAATTGCCCCATTTGAACACCCCCGTAAGCAACTACTGCTTTCTCAGCGCTTTCAACACCTTCATTGACACGGTCGAGACCTTGATAGAATATGGAGGCTACAGGCCCTTTTGTGTTTCTGCAAAGCTCTTTGGCAGCCTCTACTCCTCCAGAAGACAGGGCTTCCTCAACTCCTGCTGTCAATTTTTGAGAATTAGTCGTCGCCAAATTGAGATAGATGATACGCTCAATAGAAATGGCAAGTCCAAGAATTAAACAAATTAAAACGATTCCCATAAATCCTGGGCCTCCCTCGATAAATCTTTTCTTAAGTTCTTGAGTAAAAGAGGCCTCGGCAGGAGCCGAAACTTCATCTTCCACAGCTTCTGACTCTTCCATTTCAGGAGCTTCCTGAATCATAGAGTCTTCCTCAACAACTTCTTCCTGTTGTTCAGTATCTTGAATGGTTGGATTTAAAAATGTTGTAGCATATGACAAAGATTGGGTCATTAACATCCCAACAAGGCTTAGGGCAAAAAATAGTTTTCTCATTTTGATCAAAGTTTTATTCTATTCGATAATTTTTTAAAGATAAAAAAAAATACATACTAAAGCATTTTTTTTGCACAGACTAACTCTTTGATTTACTAAAATGAGTTTATATTAAATATAAAATATAAATTACAAGGTTTATATTAGAGGGGTTTAATTAAACTAGCCTAACTAAGTATTGAAAAATCAAATTTAATGTAACTNATTATCAATATCTTAAACTATATATNANTAACCATAAAATGTTACGATTTTTTGAATNTATANATAAAATCNTGTTCTTGACTTTATGTTTAGTTTTATTTTACTGCTCTAAAGAGAGTACGAATAAAAATGGATCCATTCGTTTTTTAGATAATAATTTTAAAGATAAAACCATAATTGTTGCTGGGTCAACAATTATTGATGGTGCAGTTTTATGGATTAACGATAAAAAAATTAAGCTAATTGGTGATGCCTTAGAGGCCACTGGATTGTTTTATTATAATGAAAAAATATACGTTACAGGTTGGAAATATGGTGGAAATGGAAGTATCTGGACTATGAATAAAGATGGTTCTGATCAAACTCATATTGAGCTAGAGGGTAAATTATCAGAAGGACAAAGAATCCTTGTTCATAATGGTGATATATATGTTGGAGGTTATTTTGATCAAGGTTCCTGTTATTGGAAAAATGGAAACAAAACTAACCTAACAACTAATGCAGACTCCATGAGTTGGGGCATTGGTATAGATTCTAGTAATAATATTTATAATGCTGGATATTATATGAAATCCCATTCTTTAATTCCCTCCTTTTGGAAAAATAGTAAAAGAACAAACCTCAGCAGACCAAGACACGGCGATGGTGAGGCAAAGTACATCGAAATTATGGGTAATAAAAAGATAATTGCTGGTACTGTAATGGTACCAAATAACTTTCTTGGCTACATAACCAAACCTGCCTACTGGATAAATGGATCAAGATCTACTTGTCAAATAGGATCAATTGATGAAGGATGGCAAAATAGCGAGGTATTTGATCTGTTTGTGGACAGTCAGGAAAACATTTTTTTAGCAGGGTTCTCTCAAGATATGGACTATGAGTATCCAACTTATTGGAAAAATTGTGAGAAAAAAGTTCTTCAAAATGGTGAAGTTTCTGGTGTGATAAGAAGTATTGCTGTTGTCAATGGTAAAGTGATTTCAGCTGGAACTCAATCTTATTTTCCTGGAATACCTTGTCTTTGGGTTGAAGATGAACAATTTATTTACGATGAAGAATTAGAAGGTGAAGTTTGGGACATGTTGGTGATTGAAAATTAATTTTTATTAATAATAAATCAATCAAATGAAGAATATTTTAGAAACGGTTGAGAATAGCAAAATCATTCAAAGATAGAGGGGTTGACTCTAAAGTCATTGCGCTTGAGCCTGCTAGTTCTCCAATATTATCAAAAGGAATAAAAGGCGCTCATAATGTTGAAGGGGTTGGCCTTGGTTTTATTCCTTCTATTTATAATTCTGAATATGTTGATGATGTTATTTCAATTGAAGAATCCTTAGCAAGACAGACTTGCAAAGAACTGGCTTCGAAGGAAGGAATATTTTGTGGTACTTCGAGCGCTATGAACGTAGCAGGAGCAATAAAATTATCTAAGAGTTTAGGGCCAAAATCAAAGGTTGTTGCTGTAGCTTGTGATACAGGACTCAAATATCTTTCTGAAGGACTTTTTTCTTAATATAAAAACAGTGTGTTTCATATCCCTAAATCTAAATATTCTTTTAATTCCTCCCTTTACTAATTTTCAATATTTGCTCTCTATATTCAGGACGTTTAATCCATTCCTTAAAAAATGGTTCATATCGTTTATCAATATTCCAGTAATGAGATTCTGGGTTTTTTAAAACTTTTTTTTCTTTGTAATCTAAACCAGCGAAACTAGAATCTACGCTCTGATTCCAACTTAAAAATTCCTCTTTCATCGTCGTAAATAACCTAGGCTTTTCAGTTGATATATTTTGAGTTTCACTTGGATCAGTTCTCAAATTATATAATTCGAATTTCTCTTCACTTATGCTTGTTGCAATTAATTTAAAATCATTATCAATTAATGCACCTTGATTCTTGTACCTGAAGGGTATTCTTTTATCACGTTTTTTTATTTCATTTTCGAAAATAGGCCTTATGCTTACTCCATCAACTGGGAAGATAAAATCATTCTCATCTAACCCAACTATATCTGCGATAGTTGGAAAAATATCCATCGTTGATACAGGATATTTTGTCACTTTTGGTTTAATGACAGATGGCCATTCAATAATCCCTGGAACTCTTATACCACCTTCCCATATTGTATTTTTAGAACCTCTTAATCCACCAACTGTCTCCGGATATATTTCAGTCAACCCACCATTATCACTACAATACCATATAATGGTATTTTTTGCTAAATCAAGTTTCCTTAGTTTATCCCTTAAAACTCCAATACTTCTATCAAATGCTGCCAATTCAGCATAGTGAAGTTGACTTCTTTCATCTAAATTCTTGAATTTTTCAATGTCACTTTTACTTGCCATAAAAGGTATATGTGGTGAACCGTCCCAGATAACGGTAAAGAAGGGTTTATTCTGATTACTTTTTTCTTCAATAAATTTCAATGCTTTATTAATAATAATTTCTGAGGAACTCCCTTCTAAATCTACAAAAACTCCATTTTCGCTCATTAATGGGTTAATATCGAAAAAATTACTAACCGATAGCCATTGGTCAAAACCAAATTTGCTGGGGTTATGACTATCGTTTTTGAATATTGGAACACCAGGACCACTAAGCCCGTTTAAATGCCATTTTCCAAAATGTCCCGTTGAGTAACCAACCCGTTTTAGTGCCGAAGCTATTGTTTTTTCTTGTGTTCTTAATGCATAGCCCCAAGATAGCACCCCTGTACGATCATTTGACCTACCTGTTAAAACAGACGCTCTAGTAGGAGAGCATACTGGTGAGCCAGCGTAGAATCGGTCAAAACGTAGACCATTTTCTGCCATTGCATCAAGGTTTGGTGTATCCAAAACGGGATGATTATTGTAACCAGTCTGTCCCCAACCTTGATCATCAGTCATAATCAAGATAATATTAGGTTGACTTTTTATTGAGCTAAAACTAGGACTACAACCATATATAGACAATAGTAAAATGCTAATTATTATATTCCTCATTTCACTAAAGTATTAAATTTACTATTCGAATTTTTATTCAATTTTATAGAATTTGAAAATTATGTTCTTTTTCGTGTGGAATAAATTTATCAATAAAAGGGATTTAATTAAAGTAGAGTAATTAATTGGGATACTTAAATTCAGATTTTAAATAGAGGAATTTTATATATAATTTTATACTTAATTAATTGAGTTTAATGTTCGTAGAATTTTAAGGATTGTAGTTTATATTAAATTAACTAAATCCATCTTCTTGTTTTGGACATATATGATAGATATTCTTTTCCAAATTTTTCTGTAAGAAAAATTTCTTCTCTTTTAATCTGGAATCTATTTATCCAAAAATAAAAAATGAATGGAGTTACTAAGGAGTAATAATTTAAATAATAAATTGAAGTTGAAATAATAATAAGAATCATCCCCAAGTACATAGGATTTCTTGAATACTTATAGATTCCAGAGGTAACAAGTTTATTTACTTTCTTGAACTTTACGGGGTTTACTGTTGTTTTAGATTTTATGAATTTAAAAACAGGACTTATTAAAATAAGTGTTCCAACCAATAGAATTAAGACTGAAATTGAATATTTATATGGTAAGTGTATAATTTCAAGTTGATTCTGAGAAAAATAGTTAGATGTTATTAATATAAAAACTAAGATAGGTGGGGGTATTTTTACCATTTAAAAAAAATTTTGCCAATATTAATTTAAAAATTTCAATTTTCAAAATAAATTAGCAAACACCAATTTAAAGCAGTATTAGGGGATCCTGAATGGGAGGATTAATCGCTAATTTAGTTACCAACTAACTTATGGTTGAAGAGGCGAAAAAGAGTGCATTTCTTCATTGATAATCTGCATTTCCTTAGATAAATTGATCATAAATTCAGAACCCATAAGCTCCTGCATCCCCTGCATATCAACATCATAAAGCATAACTATACAACTTGTGTCGGTAACTTTTCCTACAGTAGTTTTAGATTCATCACAAATTGTTGCCCGCTCGGTATGATTGTCAAATGCTTCTTTCCATTTGTCGTAATTAGCCATTGATACTTTTACAATAACATTCATTTTAAATCTTTTTTGAGTTAATGATAACAATATAAAAATAAATGTAACACATATTAACTAAGATTCAATGGGAGAAAATAGTACAAATAAAAAACCCTCCCGTTAAGGAGGGTGGCAAAAGTCAACCAAGCAAGAAAAGAACGGTGTCCACTTAGCCATCGTAATTAATGATTAAAATGTTCTCTCCAAACCAGGTGTCTTTTTTTTTGCTATCTTTATTAAAGATGTATGATGATGATGAAGATAAAAAGTAAATATTACTTAATTTCCCCCTTTGTAAATATGATTGGTTGTAGTTGGTTAGCCTGACGTTTCTTTTTTTAAAAGCAATTC
>NZAX01000022.1 GCA_002687665.1 Flavobacteriaceae bacterium | reverse complement strand
TTCTATTTCTGCTTGAGGTGTATGTTTGTTGAGCGGGAAAAGATTTAAATCGGAATGTAGTTTTTCTGGGGCAATCTTTTTTATGAATCCTCGTGCCTTTTTTTCATTTTCTACAATGAAATAATCTAGTTTTTCAATGATGGATTTAATTTCTTTAGAAAAATTTTCCTCTTGAAAAGTTTCACCCAGTGGACTGGGAATGAGATACAAGGTGGGAATCATGACAGTGGTTTTTGAAGTTCGTCACTCAATTGATCACAGGCTTCATCGATCAGCTCAAAAACCTTTTTAAAGCCATCTTCATTTCCATAGTATGGATTGGGAACTTCATCATTTTCTAATAACAAAGCGACCTTCTTTTGATGATCTGAGGTAATGGCGATTTTTCTGACATTGGCAAGGTTGCTGCGATCCATGACAAAGATTTTGTCAAAGCGATCAAAATCATCTGGGTTGAATTTTCTGGCCTTTTGATGGCGGATATCAATACCATTATGTGCCGCTAGTTCAATACTTCTCTGGTCGGGTGAATGACCGATATGATATCCTGCAGTTCCTGCGGAGTCTACCTTAAAACGATCTTGGGGTAATTTTTTTTTAAGAATACCTTCTGCCAGGGGAGAACGACATATATTTCCCAAGCATACCATTAAAATTGATGTTTTCACTTCGACGGTTAGAGAGAAAGTTTTTGGTTTAGGTCCTCAACATACTTTCTGAATTGTTTGTCTGTAAAGCTCAAATTGTCGACCGTTTTGCATGCGTGAAGTACAGTAGCATGATCTCTTTTACCAATCTGTGAACCAATGCTTGCAAGTGATGCCTTTGTGTATTTTTTAGCAAAATACATTGCTAGTTGCCGAGCTTGAACAATGTGCCTTTTTCTGGTTTTGGACTGAAGGGTTGCAACGTCCATTTGAAAATATTCCGAAACTACTTTTTGGATGTAATCGATCGAAACCTCTCGTTTGGTGTTTTTCACAAATTTATTTACGATCTCTTTTGTTAAATTAAGGTCAATATCGACTTTGTTGAAAGAAGATTGAGCAATTAAAGAAATAATAGCCCCTTCTAACTCCCTCACATTGGTTTTAATATTTTTGGCAACATACTCTACTATATTATAATCGATAGTAACACCATCTCTGAACAACTTATTTTTAAGTATAGATATTCTAGTTTCCAAATCAGGGATTTGCAACTCGGCTGATAGCCCCCACTTGAATCTAGAAAGTAAACGCTGTTCGATGTCTTGCATATCGACAGGTGGTTTATCAGAAGTGATAATCACCTGTTTTCCGTTTTGATGCAAATGATTGAATATATGGAAGAACACGTCTTGTGTTCCAGTTTTTCCGGAGAAAAATTGAACATCATCAATAATTAAGATATCAATTACCTGATAGAAGTGGATAAAATCATTACGAGAGTTTTTCTTTACAGACTCTATATACTGTTGAGTAAATTTTTCAGCGGAAATATAGAGTACTGTTTTGTCAGGGTACTTATTTTTTATTTGAACTCCTATTGCATGTGCAAGGTGTGTTTTACCTAGACCAACACCACCAAAAATCATCAAAGGGTTGAAAGAAGTACCTCCGGGTTTGTTGGAGACTGCTAATCCAGCAGATCGGGCCAGTCGGTTAGAATCACCCTCTAAGAAATTTTCAAAATTATAATTAGGATTGAGTTGAGATTCTATTTGAAGGTTGCGGATCCCGGGAATTACAAAAGGGTTTTTCAGTTCACTCGAATATGTCTGAAGTGGAGCATCAACTTTTTGTGCGTTAACAGCGGATTGGTTACTACTGGGAATACTTTCTGTAAAGGGGGCTTTGTTTCCAAAAGTATTTTCCATCTTAATTGAGTATATCAAACGGGCCTCATCCCCCAATTCACGAGTCAATGCTACTTTTAAAATTTTAACATAATGTTCCTCAAGCCACTCATAAAAAAATTTACTCGGAACTTGAATACTCAATGAGTTTTCGGTTATTTTAAGGGGGATGATCGGTTCAAACCAAGTTTTAAAGGCTTGTTGCTGGATATTGTCTTTGATAAAAATCAAACAATTACTCCAAATTTTTTCAGCAGATGCCTCCATTCAAGTTTTTAAAATGTAGTTATTTTTGATCGAACTCTTTGGGGGTATGAGATCAGAACACAACCTTACAAATATTGAAATAAAAATCTAAAAAAAAACTTTTTTTTGGGTTGATTTTTTAATTTTTTTTTTTGAAATTATGAACGGATGAATCCTTGCAATTTTTAATTAAATTTATTTCAATTGATAAACTACATTTCAGAAGTTTTTAGAGTTAGATATACTGAAACGGATCAAATGGGATTTGCACACCACAGCAATTATCTCAATTATTTCGAAATGGCTCGAATTGAATGGCTCAACAAAATAGGTTTTTCGTATGCAGCTCTTGAGCGACAGGGGATTGTCATGCCTGTTGTTTCTGTTCAAATTAATTTTAAATCTCCTGCTTATTTTGATGACCCACTAACAATAAAATTAGTTGTAAATGAGATCCCAAAAGCGAGCATTAAAATTGATTACATCATCATGAACGCCTTGAAAAATGAAATAGCAAATGGTTCTACTACAATTGCTTTTTTAAATATTGAAACCAACAAACCAGTAAGGTGCCCTCAGAAGTTATTGGAGATAATTGAATCTTTATGGTAGGTTAAAAGTGTGTCTTCTAAAATTTTTGACGAGTTGTAATTAGCATTTCTTTTGAATACTGGTCCTTTTAATCCGGATATTAATTTTTCTTTAGTTACGAAAATTCTTACTTCATCCCAAAGTTCAGCATCAATAAAATTTTGAAGTGTTTTGGTTCCCCCCTCAATAATTACAGATTGTAAACTATTGTTGAATAGCTGATCCAAAATTTCTTGGGCTTTAATTGAAAGTTGATCTTTATTTTTATTCCTGTTTTGATTTTTAATGGTGATAAACTTCTTCTTCATTAAATTAAAATTCTCATCAATTTTGGATAATTTTTGGGAGGGATCAATCACAACGGGAACGGGATTTTTACCATTCCATAGNCGAGTATCCAATTTTGGATTGTCATCAAGTACTGTTTGCACCCCAATCATAATGGATTGCTCTTGGCTTCTCCATTGATGGACGCGTTGTTTCGATAGAGGATTAGTCAACCAGTATTTCTTCTGATTTTCTTTTGGAGCGATAAAACCGTCTTGACTTTCGGCCCATTTCAATATTACATATGGACGTTTTTTTTGGTGGAAACTGAAAAATCGACGGTTGAGTTTTTTACACTTAGATTTAAGTACACCTATTTTGACCTCACACCCAGCTTGTTTTAGTTTCTTTAATCCTTTACCTAATACTCTTTTGTTTTGATCAAGACATCCAATAATCACCCTTGGAATTTTCATTTCCAATATTAGATCTGTACAGGGAGGGGTTTTTCCATAATGATTGCAGGGTTCTAAATTTACAAATAATGAACTCTTTGATAGTAAAGATTGATCTTTAATTTTCAAAATAGCCTCCCTTTCAGCGTGGTTAGCACCTGCCTTTTTGTGCCATCCCTCAGCGATAATTTTTCCTTCATAAACAATGACACAACCCACAAGAGGATTAGGATAGGTGTTTCCTAAACCCTTTTTAGCAAGAAAAAGACAACGTTCCATAAAAGCGGCATCATTCATTTTTTGGTGATAATAAAATTAATAAGTCAAATTTAGTCAAAAATGATTGTGTTAATTTTATGTATGCTTTTGAATGAATTCAAAAATCATTTTACTATTTCTTTGTCGGATCATTATTCAAAATCCGAAATCTCTGCATTTTATCGTCGCTTAACAGATTTTTATTTTCAATGGCCACCAACTTTTTCTGTTTTAAACCCCAGATATGAACTTAATCAACAAGAGCTTCAAATATTATTTTTTGCACTGGATGAATTAAAAAAGTTCAAACCAATACAATACATTATTAACGAATGTTATTTCTATGGTAGGAAATTTTTTGTGGATAAAGAGGTGCTGATTCCTCGTCCTGAGACACAGGAATTAGTGAAGTGGGTGTTGAACGATTTTGATGATGCTAAAAATTATATTAAGGTATTGGAATTAGGAACCGGTAGTGGATGTATTCCAATTAGTTTGGCAAAAGAGCATAGTAAATTTAATATTGAGGCACTGGATGTCTCAAAGACTGCACTTGAAATTGCAAAAAAAAATGCCATCAGGCACCATGTGGAAATAGATTTTATTCAAAAGGATATGGCAGTTTTGGAGGTTTGGAATAAACCTTTAGATCTCATTATTTCAAATCCACCTTATATTGACCCTGTGGAGAAGAGTGAAATGCTGCCCAATGTTTTGGTATACGAACCCCATATAGCACTGTTTACTCCCAAAGAACAACCTCTTTACTTTTATAAAAAAATTGTTACACTTGCCCAGCACAGTCTTAAGAGTAATGGATGCCTATACCTTGAAATCAATCCTAAATTTAAAGAAAACTTATTGGGTTTTATTAAAAGTAAAACTTTTAAGGATATTGAAGTTAGAAATGATATTTTTGGAAAAAAAAGGATGCTTAAAGCAGTTAAATCATAAATGGAGATCAAGGAAAAAATCAAGCAACTAAGAGAGGACTTGCATGAGCACAATTACTTGTATTATATATTGGATGCTCCCAAGATCACTGATTTTGAATTTGATCAATTGCTCAAAACTCTTCAAGATTTAGAGCGTCAATATCCTGAATTCTTTGATCCCAATTCTCCTACTCAGCGGGTCGGAGGAGGGGTGACCAAAAATTTTAAAACACAAGCCCACCGTTATCCGATGTACTCCCTTTCCAACACTTATTCGAAAGAGGAACTCTTGCAATGGGTAAGGCGCGTGGAAAAGGTATTGGGGGATGAAAAATTTGAATTTTCCTGTGAGTTGAAATACGATGGTGCTTCGATTAGCCTCACCTATGAAGAGGGGAAATTTTTAAGAGGTCTAACTCGAGGCGATGGAGGTCATGGTGATGATGTTTCACTGAATTTAAGGACAATTCCAACCATTCCTCTGAAACTGAAAGGGGATTATCCCGATTTTTTTGAAATCAGGGGTGAAATTATTTTGCCTCTCGAAGGTTTTAATCTTATGAACCAGCAGCGAATTAGCATGGGTGAAGAGCCTTTTATGAACCCAAGGAATACTGCTTCTGGATCGCTCAAGCTTCAGGACAGCAAATTGGTTGCAGAAAGACCTTTGGAGTGTTTTTTGTATGCATTAGCAGGAGAGGATTTGGGTGTTGATTCGCAAATAGCAGGATTGGAAAAAGCCCGGTCTTGGGGTTTTAAAGTTCCGGAGACAGCAATTTTGGCCGCTACTGTAGAAGAGGTCTTTCGTTATTTGGATCACTGGGATCAAAACAGGTTGGACTTGTCTTACGAAATCGATGGTGTGGTCATCAAGATAAATAGTTTGAACCAACAGAATCGCTTGGGATATACAGCCAAATCTCCGCGCTGGGCGATCGCTTACAAGTTTAAGGCAGAGGAGGCCTTGACTCAACTGGAGTCTGTGAGCTACCAAGTTGGTCGAACCGGTGCCATAACACCTGTGGCCAATTTGAGTCCGGTACTCTTGTCTGGAACTACCGTCAAAAGAGCCTCACTGCACAATGCTGATCAAATTGAAAAGCTGGCCCTGAGAATAGGGGACTTCGTATATGTTGAGAAAGGAGGAGAAATCATCCCCAAGATTGTGGGAGTTGCTGAAGAAAATCGTCCACTTAAGTCTGCTGAAATAACTTTTATTACCCTCTGTCCTCAGTGTCAATCCGAGTTGGTGAAAGAAGAGGGTGAAGCCCAACACTATTGTAAGAATCAGTTCGGGTGTCCAACACAAATTGTGAGTAAAATTCAACATTTCATCTCCCGAAAGGCTATGGACATTGATGGGTTGGGTAAAGAAACTGTAATATTACTTTATGAGAATCATTTGATCTCGAATATTGCCGATTTATACAATTTGAATAGGAATGAGTTACTTAACCTGGAACGGATGGCCGATAAATCGGTAGATAATTTGCTTTACAGTATTGAGGCTTCTAAGAATAAACCCTTTGCGAAAGTACTTTTTGGTTTGGGAATCAGATACGTAGGTGAAACTGTTGCCAAAAAGTTGGTGAAGGCTTTTTCTTCAATTGACTCAATCAGAAAGGCCAGTCGTGAAGAATTAATTGAAGTAGACGAGATTGGGGATCGAATAGCTGATAGTCTGTTGGATTTTTTCAAAGACGAAAGAAATAATTTACTCATTGAACGATTGATACACCATGGTGTACCTTTTAAATCCGATAAACAACAGGCGAGAGTAAACAATGTGTTGGAGGATCAGAAATTTGTCATTACGGGTTTGTTTCAAACCATTTCCAGAGAAAATTTAAAGCAAATAATTGAATCCATGGGAGGAACCGTAGTGGGTTCCATTTCTACCAAAACAAATTATTTGCTGGCGGGAGAGGGGATGGGGCCCAGTAAAAAAAATAAAGCTGAAAAATTAGGAATACCAATCATTGATGAATCGACTTTCTTTAACATGATTAAGGTTTAATTTAGTAGTTTGTTTGATTTATAACATTTTACACTATTAATTGATATAAAAAAATTTTTAATTCTTGAATTTTCTTAATATTTAATTTTGTCGATGATTAATTGGTTAAGATTAGCATTTTTAGGCCGAATCTATAGAAAAATAATTAAACAAAATTCTTTAGCAGACTTTAAACGGAGTTCAAAAAAATTAAACAAAATATCTGTCATTCTTGACCATAGACTCGGAATTGATAAAGAACATTTTAAAAGAATCGCTAACCATTTTAATATTCCAAGAAAAAATTTGAGGGTATTGACTTTTTTTCAATCCCCAAATCAAATCAATGAAGATAATCATGATAACAGTTGTTCCGCCAAAAATATTTCAAGTTTTGGATTGTTAAATGGAGTATTACTTGATTTTTGCAATGAGAATTCGGACGTTTTGATAAATTTTTATGACAAAGATGATATTAACCTTAAATATTTAAGTGCAAAATCTAACAAAAATCTTAGTGTAGGCTTCAAGAGTGTTGATCATGAATTAAATGATTTGATTATTGAAGTCGATGCAGAAAATATTGATATTTTTATAAGTGAGTGCATCAAATATTTAGAAATTTTTTTCACAAATAAAAAATGAGAGAAATTAAAGGACATGGCGTTGCAATGATTACACCATTCAAAGCAGATGGTAGTATTGATTTTGATGCTATTCCGATAATAGTAAATCATCTTATTAATGGAGGTATTGATTTCCTGGTGGTATTGGGTACCACTGCAGAAACGGCTACTCTTACCAAATTAGAAAAGATTGCACTGGTAGACAAAATCATTGAAGTTAATTCTGATCGATTACCATTGGTGCTGGGCTTAGGAGGTAACAATACTCAAGAGCTCTTAGGTATGTTTAATTGGTTTAATTTATCGTCTTTTACTGCACTTCTTTCAGTATCCCCCTATTATAACAAACCTAATCAAGAAGGACTTTATCAGCATTTTAAAACCATAGCAAATAATTCCAGTATTCCTGTGATCCTTTACAACGTACCTTCGAGAACAGGTGTTAATATTGCCCCTGAGACGGTTTTACGCTTGGCTAAAGATTTCGACAATATTATTGCGCTAAAAGAAGCTTCCGGAGACTTTCAACAAGCCCAAACCTTGATGAAACTATGCCCTCCTAATTTCTCTATTTTATCCGGCGATGATGAGATGTCACTGCCTATGATNTTGGCAGGTGCCAAAGGAGTAATTTCAGTNATTGGGAATGCTATNCCAGANCAATATTCAAGAATCATTAANGAGGGTCTTTCAAGAAATGTTGANNAAGCCTATTTAATCCAATATCAATTATTGGACTTAATAAGAATGATATATTTTGAGGGAAACCCGACTGGAATAAAAGTTTTGATGGAGACTTTAGGTCTGTGTAAAAATAATCTAAGACTTCCTCTTGTTCCTGCGTCCAAAGAGTTGACACTTCAACTGAAAGAAGAGTTAAAAAAGGGTATGCCCATTCAAACCCCTCAATCCTAATTGAATTTCAGTGCCTTATCGTTTTTAATAATTGATCAAAACTGTAAATTATTTATTAATTTCGCGCCATGTTTAAACAGTTTAACCACTTTTTGTGTGTAACATTTTTCTCATTTTTTCTTGTTTCCTGCAATGAGTATCAAAAAATTCTCAACAGCGAAGACAATAACTTAAAGTACAAAATGGCAGAAGAATATTACGACAATGGTGAATATAGAAGGGCCAACCGCCTTTTAGAGCAATTGGTTCCAATCTATCGTGGAAAGCCACAGGCAGAAAGATTAGTATACTTTTTTGCAGACTCTTATTTTCAAACTAAAAATTATTATTTAGCCTCTTATCAATTTGAAAGTTTTATCAAATCATTTCCCAAATCTCAAAAACTCGAAGAAGCTAGTTTCTTTGCTGCAAAATCTCATTACATGATGTCTCCAACATTCAGTTTAGATCAGGAGGAGACCAACACGGCAATTGAAAAACTTCAGATTTTTATGAATAATTATCCTAAGTCCAAGTTTACTGATGAATGCAATCAGCTAATTAGTGAATTGCAGAACAAAATTGAAAAGAAAGAATTTGAAGTAGCTAAACAATATTTTACAATTTATGACTTTAGGGCGGCGATTAAAGCTCTAGATAATTTTGTAGCAGATTTTGTCGGTTCTAAATTTAGGGAAGAAGCCCTCTATTATAAGTTTTTAGCGTCTTACGAAATTGCCATTAATAGTATTCAATCAAAGAAATATGAACGTTTGCTTGAACTAAAACAAATCCATAATAGTATTGTTAGATATTACCCAGAAACCCTATTCGAAGAAGACCTAACCAAAAAAATGAATAGTGTTGATAAAGAAATTAATAACTTTACGAACTAAATTTAGAAATTGTCATGACAAAATACAGAAATTCCAACGCCCCTGCCTCCACATCAACATACAATAGAACAACTATAGAGACACCCACAGAAAACATTTATGAGGCTTTGTCCATAATTGCCAAGAGATCCAATCAAATCAATTTAGATATTAGAAAGGAGTTGCACGAAAAGCTAGATGAGTTTGCGACTCACAACGACAGTCTGGAAGAGATTTTCGAAAACAAAGAACAAATTGAAGTTTCTAAATTTTATGAGCGTTTGCCCAAGCCCCATGCAATCGCTATTGAGGAGTGGTTGAATGAAAAAATTTACCACCGAAACACGGAAGACAACAACGTATAAATCATGAGCGTTCTGAGCGGAAAAAAAATCCTCCTGGGCATCTCCGGTGGTATAGCCGCTTACAAAACACCACTTATTGTTAGATTGTTAAAATCCCAAGGTGCAGAGGTCAAAATTGTCATGACGCCTGCTGCTAAGGGTTTTGTTACACCATTAACCCTCTCTACCCTTTCTAATCACCCTGTATATTCAACTTTTACAGAGCAATTGCATGATAATCCCGTGTGGAACGATCATGTGGAATTGGGTAAGTGGGCAGATTTGTTTCTCATTGCTCCTGCAACATCCAATACCCTCTCTGCAATGGTTCACGCCAAATGTAACAACTTACTTATTGCCACTTATTTGTCATGTAACTGTCCGGTTTATATTGCCCCTTCCATGGATTTAGACATGTATGCACATCCAGCAAATCAGCAAAATATTGAGGAATTAAAACGAATTGGGAAAAAGGTCTTGACTGTAGGTGAAGGATTCTTGGCTAGTGGTTTATTTGGCAAGGGCAGAATGTTGGAACCGGAGGAAATTATCAGTCAAATTACTAAAGATTTAAAATCAGTACTGCCGCTTTACGGTAAAAAAGTATTGATTACCGCAGGACCTACTTTTGAACCAATTGACCCTGTTCGTTTTATAGGTAACCATTCTAGCGGCAAAATGGGATTTGCTCTTGCAGAGGAGGCCTGCCAACTGGGGGCTAATGTGACACTGATTTCAGGCCCTTGTGCACTTGAAGCCTCACCAGAGATTGAACGCTACAACATATCAACCGCCGAAGAGATGTATCATCTTGCATTAGACCATTTTACTGAATCTGATATTGTCATTGCCGCTGCTGCAGTGGCAGATTTTAAACCCCAACATGTAGGCAATCAAAAGATTAAAAAAGAAGCTGAAATTCAATCTATTCAGTTGGAAAAAACCCGGGATGTTTTGTATGATATGGGCAAACTAAAACAAAAACAATTTTTGGTAGGATTTGCTTTAGAAACAGAGGATGAAACTAACAATGCAATCCAAAAAATTAAGTCTAAGAATTTGGATGCTATTGTATTGAATTCTCTCAATGACCACGGTGCGGGCTTTTCAGTTGATTCCAATAAAGTGACCTATATAGATAAAAATGAAATTATTACTCCCTTTGAGCTAAAGTCTAAGATTTTAGTTGCTAAAGATGTTTTTTGCCAAATATTGTCCCAGAATGAATAAAATCCTTCCCCATTTATTTTTAACACTTTCATTGATCAAAGTCTATGGTCAAGAACTTAATGCTCAATTTGTTGTAAATGCTGATCTTGTCAATCAGACCAACCAGCAAATTTTTCAGACATTGGAGCGATCACTTAATGAATTCATCAATTCGCAATCTTGGTCGAGTCAAGATTTTTTTCCACAAGAAAAAATCACTTGTAGTTTTGTGCTCAATTTATCGAGTTACAATGCCTCTAAATTTGAGGGGACCCTACAAATCCAATCTCAAAGAACCATTTATGATTCAAATTACGATAGTCCTCTTCTAAATTTTTTAGATAAGGACATCAGTTTTACTTATCAAGAATTTCAACCTTTATTCTTTAGTCCTGCTACCTATGAATCCAACTTGGTTTCTTTGATAAGTTTTTATGTTTATATCATCATGGGGATTAATGCTGATAGCCTCCAACTTAAAGGGGGAGACATTTACTTTGAGCAAGCCCAGCGGATTGTCAACTTGTCTCAACAAGGCGGAGCTTTTGGATGGAAACAGAATGACAGTAACCGCAATCGTTTTTGGTTGAGTGACACAATGCGTTCGAATACCTTTAGGGAATATCGTGAAGCACTTTACATCTATCACCGAAAAGGATTGGATTTGATGACCAAAAACCTATTGGAAGCCAAAAACAACATTATTAGTGCATTGCTCCCGCTTGAAAATCTTTACGATCGTCGACCCAATGCGATGCTCTTACAAATGTTTTTTGATGCTAAGGCAGATGAAATTGTAAACTTTTTTTCTGATGGTCCTGAAGTGGATTTTGTCAGGACTTTGAAAATGTTAAAAAAAATAGCTCCTTTTTATCAACCTCAGTGGAAACAAATTAAATAGTTTCATTTTTTGAAAATATTTTTTTTCTCAAGTATCTTTGAAGACTAACTGCTTTAATAATTAAGATTGATCACCAGTCTAAAGATTTCGAATTATGCTCTTATTGAGCATTTAGACATATCCTTCGATACAGGCATGACTTGTATTACTGGAGAAACAGGAGCTGGAAAATCCATTCTTATGGGTGGGCTTGGTTTAGTATTGGGTAAAAGAGCAGACATGAGCGTACTCAAAGATGATAAAAAAAAGTGTGTCATTGAGGCCAGTTTTTTGATAGATAAGTACAATCTTCAGGGCTTTTTTGAAGCTTCGGGAATTGACTATGAGGCAGAAACTTTTTTGAGAAGAGAGATCATTCCCAACGGAAAGTCAAGGGCATTCATCAACGATACCCCTGTAAATCTAGATGTTCTCAGTCGATTAAGTGAAGTGTTAATCGATGTTCATTCTCAATTGGAAAATCAGTCATTGTTTAAAAATGAGTATCAGTTTTTGGTTTTGGATGCGATAGCAGGAAATCAAGATACACTCAAAGAATACAAAAACAAACTTAGTGAATATCAAAATATCCAAAAGGATTATGACCACATAAAGAAACTCAAGGAGGAGGCTGCCAAAATTCAAGATTACAATCAGTTTTTGTATGATGAACTGGCCAGTGAGAAATTAACGCCTGATATGCTTATCCCTTTGGAAGAGGAAATTGATCAGTTGTCCAATGTTGAGGCAATTCAGCAATGTCTTTCTAAATGCATTCACTTGATTGAGGAGGAACAAGTTGGACTGCTTACCCAATTTTCCAGTTTGAATGCTGTACTTAACGAAGCTGTATTTAAGTCGAAAAATCTGAGTATTTTTCATGAGCGAACAAATAGTCTTTCTATTGAGCTGAAAGACATATTGGACGATTTAATTAGCAAACAGGAAACCTTAGAAAGTAATCCCGCTCTATTGGAGATACTTTCGAACCGGTGGGATAAAATCCAAAATCTATTCCAAAAACATCAGGTTAATAATATCCGAGGTTTGATTCAAGTGAGGGATCACCTTGAAAAAAAGCTTCAGGAGACCCAAGACCTTGAACAAAAGATCAATGCTATAAAAGCTCGGCTGGCTGAGTTGAAAGAATTATTAGATGGTTTATCCAAACAATTGCACCAAAATAGGAAGGAGGCTTTCCCTAAGCTATGTGATCAAATGGAGCAAATAATTTCAAAAATGGGAATGCAAAATGCTAGATTTAGGATTGATCTCACATCCGTTGATCATTTTTTAAGCAATGGTAAAGAACAAATTGATTTCTTGTTTTCACCCAATTTAGGTTCTGATTTCAAACCCATCAAAAAAGTAGCTTCAGGGGGGGAGATGTCAAGGATTATGCTTTCGATCAAAGCAATCTTATCCGAATTCAAACAATTACCCAGCATTGTTTTTGATGAAATTGACACAGGGGTCTCAGGAGCAGTCTCAAATGAGATTGCCAACATCATGGCCTACATGTCTGAAAACATGCAGGTATTTACCATCACACATCTGCCACAAGTGGCAGCCAAAGGAAAACAACACTTTTTGGTTTACAAAGAGGTAAGAGGAAATACTACGATAACCAAACTCAAAGAGTTGAATCAAGAGGAAAGAATAAATGAATTGGCCCAAATGCTATCAGGGAAAGAATTGACGCGAACTGCTTTGGATCATGCTAAACAATTACTCAATTAACTGTATCTTTAAAAACAATTTAACACCATTGTTCATGTCTCATAAAATTTTAGAAGGTAAAAAAGGTATCATATTTGGTGCACTAGATAATCAATCCATTGCATGGAAAACTGCTGAGGCTGTTAAAGAGGCCGGTGGTGAATTTGTGTTGACCAATGCACCGGTTGCATTAAGGATGGGAGCCATTAACGATTTAGCTGAAAAAACAGGGAGCAATATTATCCCTGCAGATGCAACAAAAATTGAAGATTTGGAAAATCTCGTCGATCAATCCTTATCGCATTTAGCTGGGAAGTTAGACTTTGTTTTACATTCCATTGGGATGTCCGTAAATGTGAGAAAAGGCCGAAACTACACCGACTTAAACTATGATTGGATGACCAAAGGCTGGGATGTGTCTTCTGTTTCTTTTCACAAACTATTGCAGACCCTTTATCAAAAAGATGCCATGAACCCTTGGGGTAGTATTTTAGCCCTTTCCTATATTGCTGCTCAAAGAACTTTTCCCAATTACAACGATATGGCTGACAATAAAGCTTATTTGGAGTCTATAGCGAGGAGTTTTGGTTACTTTTTTGGTAAAGACAAAAAAGTGAGGGTCAATACCATCTCACAATCACCCACATTAACCACAGCAGGAAAAGGAGTGAAGGGGTTGGATGGCTTCCTAAGCTATGCCGATCAGACTGCACCCCTTGGAAATGCTTCTGCTGAAGATTGTGCTCAATACTCAGTTATGATGTTTTCTGATTACACAAAGAAAGTAACCCTTCAGAATCTTTTTCACGACGGTGGATTTTCAAACGTTGGGGTTAGTCAAGAAATTATAGATACCCTAGAAAAAGGCCAATAATCTTTCAGACTAGATTATGAATAAAAAAAATGCAGCCGAATTTTGAGTATTTGAGATTAAGATTTCCAGGTAAAAAGAGATTACGTTTCTTTTCGATTTTTGTTGCAGTGTCTTTCTTTTTTTGGATTATAACCAAACTCTCAAACACCTACAGCTCCTTAGTTGAGTTTGATGTCAATTTTGTAAACGTCCCCCCTTTGATTGTTTTGAATGAAAATCCAAATGCTAGGTTGAGAACCGATATCACAGCAAGTGGTTTTGAGCTTTTGATTTACCATTTTATCAAAAATGAAATCAACGTATCAATTGAAAATGCCAATTATAATTTAGGTACAGGAAAAATTGATCTAATGGGTCAAAAATTTGGGCTTCAACAACAGTTGTATAAAAATGTGAGACTAAATCGTGTTTCTCCCTCCCATTTAAATTTTAGATATGGAAAGTTAAAGCGACTGAAAGTTCCAATAATACCACCGAATAAAATTAATTTTAAACCTGGCTATGACCAGGCAGGTAACTGGCTTATCCAGCCTGATAGTGTATGGATATATGGACCTTCCAAAGAAGTAAATAAAATAAGCGGATTGTCGATTGAGTCTTTGAAAGAGAATGATATTGATGGTGACATAGAAGAAATGGTAAAGTTGTTGCCAATAAATCAAATTCAATATGAAACTCAAGAAGTGTTGGTAAAAACTAAAGTAAAGCGTTTTACCGAAAAATCTATAGAAGCATTTATTAATATTAAAAATCTTCCGGATTCCTTAGCCATTAAACTGTTTCCTCAATCTATAAATGTAACTTTTTTGGTTTTGATTGAAAAAGCAGACCTAATTTCAGCAGGAGATTTCAAGTTCAGTTGTGATTATGATCAAGCCCAAATAAATGACACTAACTCTTTGGATGTATTTTTGGAAATTAAACCCAATTATGTTCGTAAAGTGAAGTGGAAAATCAAAAAAGTGGACTATTTAATTAGAAAATGAAAATTATTGGGCTTACCGGTGGTATTGGAAGCGGAAAATCAAAGATATTGTCTGTTTTTTCGTCGTATGGTATACCTTGTTACGAATCCGACATAAGAGCAAAATGTTTGATGCAGGAGGATGCAGAGCTGAAAAGTGAAATCAAATTTCTTTTCGGAGATCAAATTTATGAGAACGATCAATTTAATCATAGAAAATTGGCCAAATTGGTTTTTGCTAAAAAAGATAAGCTTGAGGCTTTGAATTCTTTGGTTCATCCAAGGGTAAAGATGGATTTCAAATCATTCGTTAACCAACTCGAAACCCCTTACATAATTAAAGAGGCTGCCATCCTTTTTGAGACTGGAGGAGAAAAAGATTGTGACGCTACCATTTTGGTAACAGCCCCCGAAAAATTAAGGATGCAAAGGGTTTTAAATAGAGAAAAAACTAATTCTATGGATATAAAGGCGAGAATTAATCATCAATGGAGTGATGAAAAAAAGATTCCATTGGCCGATTATATTATTAACAATATTGATTGGGATAAAACGTTAAAAAAAATAGATGAAATTCATCAAAAGTTATTAGTCCTTGATTAGTTATATTTATTAACAATACATTAAGTATTAGACTTATCTATTTTAATGAAATTTGAGTTTTATAAAAAATTGTAGCATTTGAAAAAAAATTTTTTCATTTTATTGGTTACATTAATGATCGTATCCTTGGTTGCCGTTATTATGGTTCAGGCCTATTGGATAAATAGTGCATTTGAAAACAAGGAAGAAGAATTCTCTTTAGCTGTGAGTCAGTCTCTCCAATCTGTATCCAAGAAAGTTCAAGATTTAGAAATTTCAAATTATATCAGTGCTTACCAACAATTAATTGATTCAATTGGTACTCCTGACGAGTCGAACTTTACTGATGTGTTTTTATTTGTCGATAATGATGATGATATCACTTCAAATTTGACTTCTTTTTACGCATTTGGAATACTGCAAGAGGACTATAACATTAGTCTTTCAGATATAAACCCTGAATTTGGAAATGATAATTTAAAGGATTTTAAAAAAGTCAAGACAACAACCATATTGAGTAAGGATAAAATATTCAATCGAGAGAACAGGGTTGCTACATCCATCACCAAATTGAAATCGGTTGAAAGAATGAGTGTTTTTGATCAAGAGATTTTCCGTTCTGCATACTTGGATTATTCATCGACGATACCTGTACATAAGCGAATTAGAACGGATGAATTGAGGCTGCTTTTGGAAAGAGAATTTAGAGCTAGAAATATTTTAACCTCCTATGAATTTGGCATATACAATAATGGCCTTGCCACCAAGGTGAAATCCAATGAATATATTGAAGATCAAAAAGGATCCAGATATGAAACCCCAATTTTCACTCAAGATAATGGACAAACACCTTACAAATTGGTTGTTACTTTTCCAGACAGGGATGAATTTGTTTTTTCCTCTATTTTGAGTGTGGCAGGCTTATCAATTTTTCTAACCCTTTTCATTCTGATCGTATCGACTACAGCAATCTATCAAATCATCCGACAGAAAAATGTTTCGGAGATGAAATCAGATTTTATAAACAATATGTCTCATGAGTTTAAAACCCCAATAGCTACTATCAATTTGGCTCTGGATGCAATTTCAAACCCCAAAACACAAAGCAAAAAGACCAAATTATTTAATTATCTCAAAATGATCAGAGAGGAAAATCAACGCATGCTTTCTCAAGTTGAAAACGTATTGATGATTTCGAGACTTGAAAAAAGCTCATCTCCTATTGAATTATCGGAGATAGATATTCACAATGCGGTTCAGGATGCTCTCCGTCGTGTCGACTTGATAATAAAAAATCAAAAAGGGAGCATATATCTCCAACTTGATGCAATGCAAACCCGATTTAGGGGGAATTTGAACCATTTTACAAATCTTATTGTCAATTTGTTGGACAATGCGATAAAGTATTCTGATGGAACTCCTAAGATTAGCATCAGCACCTATGGTGTGGATAAGATGATTAATTTAAAAATTAAAGATCAAGGGATTGGAATGGATGTAAATACTCAAAAACATATATTTGAGAAGTTTTTTCGTGAGCAAAGTGGGAATATTCACAATGTTAAAGGTCATGGCTTGGGACTTACGTACGTAAAAAAAATAGTTGAGCTACACGGCGGAGACATCAAATTAATTAGTAAAATTGGTGAGGGGACAACTTTTTTAATTTCAGTACCAATCCTTTAATATCATAAATATATTTATACCTATGAATGTTGAGAAAAAGAAAATTTTAATCGTAGAAGATGATTTCAACTTTGGAAATATTCTCAAAGACTATCTTATTCTCAATGATTATTTTGTTGTTTTAGCCAAAAATGGGATTGAGGGAATGGAAAAGTTTAAAAAAGAAAACTTTGACCTCTGTATACTTGATGTAATGATGCCTTTCAAAGATGGTTTTAGCTTGGGAAAGGAGATTAGGGAAAAAAATGAAACTATTCCCCTTTTTTTCCTTTCAGCAAAAAACCTTAAGGAAGATGTCTTGCGAGGGTTTAAAATTGGAGCCGATGATTATCTGACCAAACCCTTTGATTCCGAGGTACTTCTTGCCAAAATAAAGGCTATTTTAAACCGTAAAAACCTTGTTAACATTCCTGAATCCAATATTTATGAATTTGATATTGGAAAATTTAAATTCAATTCAAAACTTCGATATTTATCTTTTCGTGAAGAGGATCCTATCAAACTATCTCCAAAAGAAAGTCAATTATTAAGACTTTTGGTATTGCATTTTAACGATTTACTACCTAGAGAAATTGCACTAAATAAAATTTGGCGGGATGACAATTACTTTACATCTAGGAGTATGGATGTTTACATTGCAAAGTTGCGAAAATATTTAAAAACTGATAGTGAAGTTGAAATTCTTAATATTCATGGAGAGGGTTTTAGGCTAGTTGTGAAGGGTACAAATGCCACTTAATGATTTCTTGGATGAAATTTCTCTATCACTTTTTTCAAGTGCTTGTTGTCCAGGTGGGTATAAATTTCTGTTGTAGTTATACTCTCATGACCCATTAATAGTTGTATGGTCCTCAGGTCTGCACCATTTTCTAGCAAATGTGTTGCAAATGAGTGTCTTAATGTATGCGGACTTATTTTTTTTTCTATTCCTGCTTTTTTTGCAGAGTCTTTAACGATTGTAAAAATCATTGCTCGAGTTATTTTTTTACCATTCCTATTAAGGAACAGTATATCATAGTCTGTTTTTTTAATTTTTTTTAAGCTCCTGATTTCCTCAACATAGATTTGAATATACTTTTTTGAATAACTTCCAAGAGGAACTAACCTTTCTTTGTCTCCCTTTCCGTTTACCCTAATAATGTCTTCTTTAAAAAATACATTAGATAAAGTTAGGTTAACCAGTTCGCTAACTCTTAAACCACTTCCATAAAGAGTTTCTATAATCGCTCTATTTCTATGGCCATTGGGACGTTGTAAATCAATGCTAAAAAGAATTTTTTCAATTTCAATCAAATTGAGTGTAGGCGGCAACTTTCTTCCCAATTTTGGACCTTCAAGCAAGTCGGCTGGAGAGTTTGTTCTTAACTCTTCAAAAATCAGGAAATTAAAGAAACTCTTAATAGAAGATATTTTTCTAGCTTGGCTGTTGGGGCTGATGGATTTTGATTGTTGATATATGAACTGTTGCAGCGTCTCTTTTGTACAATCTTTGGGCTTTTCTGATATATTGTTTGTAGAGATGAATTGAGCCAATGCAATAATATCTGAACAGTAATTTTTGACAGTATTCTCGGTCAATCCCCGCTCAATTTTGAGGTAGAATTCGTAATCGATAATTAGTTTTCTCCATTCCAAACCTAACAAAGTTTAACATCCTAGAAGTTATAATTTTTTTTTTTGACTACTTTAGTTTTTTTGAATTTTACTTTTATTGACATTAAATGTTTGGTTTAACTTCACAATTATTTTATTAGATAATTTTAAATAAACATTTAATTTTTTGTTCACCTATTTAAAAATAAGTTAAACGATAAATTATATTTAATTTTGACAAAAATAAAAAATGAAAATAGTCATTATCAATGGTCCAAATCTAAATCTTTTAGGAGCTCGTGAACCCAATATATATGGTAACCAAACCTTTGATCAATATTTTGAAGCGCTAAAATCAGATTTTCCTCAGTTAGAGTTTGACTATTTTCAATCAAATGTAGAAGGTGAACTTATAAATATAATTCAGAGAGAGGGATTCTCATGCGATGGAATTCTTTTAAATGCTGCTGCTTACACACATACCTCTGTAGGAATTGGTGATGCAATCAAAGCCGTTAATACTCCTGTAATTGAAATTCACATATCAAATACCTTTTCGAGAGAAAACTTCAGACATAAATCATACATAAGTCCGGTAGCCAAAGGTATTATAGTTGGATTTGGTCTAGACAGCTACCGATTGGGTGTAGAATCTTTTCTTAAGTCCTAGAGGTGTATGACCTCCTCATAGGCATCGGCTACCGCTTCCATAACAGCTTCACTCATAGTTGGGTGTGGATGAACGGCTTTAAGAACTTCGTGTCCTGTAGTTTCAAGTTTTCTACCCAAGACAGCCTCGGCGATCATGTCTGTTACTCCAACACCAATCATATGACATCCTAGCCATTCACCATATTTCGCATCAAATATAACCTTTACAAATCCCTCTGAATTACCTGATGCTTGAGCTTTTCCTGAAGCTGAGAAAGGGAATTTTCCCACTTTTATGTCAAATCCTTTTTCTTTTGCTTGCGATTCGGTTAGCCCCACTGAAGCTACTTCTGGCAAGCAATATGTGCATCCGGGTATGTTTCCATAGTCGAGCGGCTCTACCTCATGCCCTGCAATCTTTTCAACACAAAGAATACCTTCAGCAGAGGCTACATGGGCCAGTGCTTGTCCAGATGTTACATCTCCAATGGCATAATATCCTGGAAGATTAGTTTGGTAAAAATCATTAACTAAAATTTTATCATTATCTACAGCAATACCTAAATCTTCAAGCCCAAGGTTTTCAATATTGGACTTAATACCTGCAGCAGAGAGAACTATATCAGCATCAAGCACTTCTTCAGCTTTGGATGTTTTAACAGTAGCTTCTACCCCTTTACCTGAATTGTTTACTGCAGTCACCTCAGCACT
>NZAX01000021.1 GCA_002687665.1 Flavobacteriaceae bacterium | reverse complement strand
AAGGTTGAGATCTCCTGCACTCTTGGTTGCAACCAATTGGGTCTTTAGGTGTGAGGCTTCCAGCATGTCACCGACCTTCTGGGCCTGCCACAGTGCCAATTGACTATCTCGGGTCCCAATGCGAAGGGTTTTGTCAAACATCTAAATCCGAATCCAATTGATAAACATGCTCTAGCAATGCCATGGTTTGATCAGCTTTCGAGGGATTTTCTTTTAAATAACTGGCTACTTTTCCGGTCAGTCGATAAACGATTTGAGAAAATTCCTCAACATCTCCCTGCTCTTTGAATTGGCCGTCAAGTAGTTTTTGCTTTAGGGCTTTGAGTGTCGGAGCATATTTTCTATGATCAACCCACTGGAAAAATTCTGCTTTAACTTCATTCAAAATCTCGTTGGCTTGTGGAATAAATTTTTCTCTTTTTTTAAGATTATTATTAGTGAGTTGTGACAACTCGTCTAAGTTGATTAGCGTAACATTATTAAGATCTTTTATTTTGGAATCGACATTGGATGGGACAGACAAATCCAATATTAAAAGAGGTTTATCTTTTGGTATCATCGAGGCCTCTAAAGTAATGTCCTTGGCGCCAGTGGCCACAATCATGATGTCTGAGTGTGCAATTTCAGATTTTAATTCTCCAATTTTTTTTACAACCAGGTTGAATTTTCCCGCCACCCTTAGTGCACTTTCCTGCGAGCGGTTGACTAATACAATCTGATCATTTTCAGTATGCTTGATAAGATTTTCACAGGTATTTCTACCAATTTTTCCTGTTCCAAATAGAAGGATGTTTTTTTTACTGACCTGTTTTACATGTTCGAGAATATAATGTACAGAGGCAAAAGAAACAGAGGTGGCGCCTGATGATAGTTGAGTTTCTGTTTTGATGCGCTTACTGGACTGAATCACGGCATTGACTAATCTTTCAGAAAAACCATTAACCATCTGCTGTTTTTTGGAATTTGAAAAACCTCTTTTTAATTGGCCGATAATTTCAAAGTCACATATGATTTGACTATCCAAACCACAGCCTACACGAAAGACATGGTCAAGGGCTTTTTTATCACTCAATACATAGCCTTTCTGTAAAAAAACAGAAACTTCACCACCAGAGAAAGAACACAAGTAATCGATCAATATTTTGGGATCATGAACAATTCCCATTAATTCAGTACGATTACAGGTAGAAATTACAATAAGTTCCTCCAAGCCGTCTTCCTTGGCCTGAGCTAGAAGTTTTTCAATCTGATCTTTGTCAAGACTAAAATCCCCTCGGATGGTAAGGTCGGCCGACTTATGACTAAGGCCTACGACACAATACTGAAAATTCTTTTTCAAAAGTCTGATCTAAATTCCTATGCAAAATTAGGAATAGGGGAATTTAAAAAACAACGCCAGAGGAACTATTATCAACCAAGAAGGATTTTTGTTATATTTTTTTTTAAATACCTTTAAAAATAATAATTTTGAAAGGAAACAATGAAGATTAATTAGAATTATTCTAAATAAGAGATTTATTAAAAACAACGATAGCGGAACAATGGATAGGACTATAATTGATAACGGTTTTTATATTTTGAAGTACAAAAATGAGGATGAAAAAATCCTCAAATATGAGAAGGCAGTTAGTCAGGAATTTATCCAATTTCATTTTTGTCAAAAGGGCTCGGGTACCTTTGAGTTCAACGGTGGAAGCTATCAGCTCCCATTGATATCTAAGAATGTGATTTTGCTGTATAACCCCCAAAAAGCCTTACCCATTGACTTGAATCTAACCCCTGACTCGGCCGTGGTAAGCTTGGTGATTTCCATTAAAAAATTCCACAGTTTATTCTCTGAGGACGCCGATCACATTCATTTTTTAAGTCCTGAAAACAATACCAAAAAATACTATGACACCAGGCCCATTAGTCCTGCCATGAGTGTGGTTTTAAGTCAAATCCTAGAAACTAAAGTCCACGAGAGTATTCAGGCCCTCTATTTTAAAGGTAAAGTCTATGAATTGTTGAGTTTATTTTTCAACAAAAGTGGTGATGCCGACGTAGAACGATGTCCATTTTTGGTAGATGAAGAAAATGTAAGAAAAATCAGAAACGCCAAGGAAATCATATTAAATCAGATGACAGAGCCACCCACCCTTCAGGAACTTTCAGCTGAAATCGGACTCAACATCAAGAAACTCAAAGAAGGGTTCAAGCAAATTTATGGGGATACTGTTTATGGTTATTTGTTGGATCATAAAATGAATGAAGCTCGGAGCATGCTCAACTCCAAACAATACAACATCAATGAAATCAGCCTCAAACTAGGTTATAGCACTTCAAGTCATTTTATTACAGCCTTCAAAAAGAAGTTTGGCACAACTCCCAAAAAATATTTAATGTCAGTATCTTCGTAAAAAAATGTAGATGAAAGGTGCGTTATTGATCAACTTAGGGTCTCCAGACAGCCCTGATCCCAAAGATGTTAAGAGATATTTAGGCGAGTTCCTGATGGACGAACGAGTAATTGACCTGCCAAAACCACTGCGAACTTTTTTGGTAAAAGGTATAATCTTGAACACCCGCCCCAAAAAGTCTGCAAAGGCCTATAAAAAAATTTGGTGGCAAGAAGGATCACCTTTGATTGTTTTGTCCAAAAGATTGCAAGAGGTCGTTCAGAAAAGAGTTTCTGTACCGATGGGCCTGGCCATGCGATATGGTTCACCATCCATAGAACAGGGCATCAAATCACTGGTTGATCGGGGTGTAGATGAGATAATGTTAATACCGCTCTATCCTCAATTTGCCATGGCCACAACAGAGACGATATTGGTATTGGCTGAAAAAATCAAAAATGAAAAATATCCGGAATTGGACTTTACCGTTCTACCTCCATTTTACAATCATCCAGACTACATTAGGGTGCTTTCTCAAAGCATTCAAGAAGATTTAAAACACAAAAAATGGGAACATTTATTGTTTTCCTATCACGGAATACCAGAACGTCACATCCGCAAATCAGACATTACCAAGTCCCATTGTAAGATTGACAAAAGCTGTTGCCAAACAACTTCCGAAGCCCATCGATATTGCTATCGCCACCAGTGTTATGAAACCACCCGACAAGTTGCGGAATACCTCGAGCTGAAAGAAGGTACTTACTCTACTAGTTTTCAATCCCGCTTGGGAGTAGACCCTTGGTTGCAACCCTACACAGATCAAACTATTGCTCGGTTTGCAAAAAAAGGAGTCAAAAATATGGCCATTGTCACTCCTGCTTTTGTATCTGACTGTCTGGAAACTCTTGAAGAAATTGGAATGGAGGCCGCAGAGGATTTTGAAGAAAAAGGTGGAGAGGAACTACATGTGATTCCTTGTATTAATACTAGAGCAGATTGGGTAAATGTAATGAGCCGCTGGATTGACCAGTGGGCCAAAGCAGAAACTGTAACTTCTGCATGAAAGGTGACTCTGCATCTTTTGGCACACAAGCCATACCTCAGTTATTGATAAAACAGGCCGTTCCTGCATCAATTGGTATATTGGTCATGTCACTCAATATTTTGATCGATACTATTTTTGTTGGACAATGGATTGGTGCCAACGCCATCGCTGCCATTAATGTGGTACTACCGGTTTCTTTTTTTATTGCTGCATTGGGCATGGCCATCGGTTTGGGCGGTAGTTCAATCATTTCCCGNTCCCTAGGGNACAATGATATTGAAAAGGCAACCAAAACCTTTGGAAATCAAATTGTTTTAACTTTTTCCCTAACTATCAGNTTTGTTGTTTTTGGATTGNTTTTTGTCGANAGCATNGTCCCNGCTTTTGGAGGAAAAGGTGCACTCAATGAGCCAGCGAAAATCTACTACACGATAGTACTCTATGGAGTACCCGTTTTGGGTTATTGCATGATGGGAAACAATGTGATTCGAGCAGTAGGTAAGCCAAAAAATGCCATGTATGCCATGATGTTGCCTTCGATTTCAAATTTAACTTTGGACTATTTATTGATTTATGTTTTCGATTTTGGGATGCATGGTGCTGCATGGGCTACTACCTTATCCTATTGTGTTTGTGCCCTCTACATTCTTTTCTTCTTCAATTCAAACCATTCGGTGTTACAACCCAATTTCAATGATTTTAAATTGAACGCTGGAATCTCCAAAGAAATAGGTGCTTTGGGTTCTGTTACCCTGGCCCGACAGGGGGTAATAAGCCTCTCCGTTTTACTGGTCAACAATTTGCTTTTTGGCCTGGGGGGAGAATCAGCTGTTGCAGTCTACGCTATCATCAGCCGACTTTTGATGTTTTCACTTTTTCCTGTTTTAGGGATTACCCAGGGTTTTATCCCCATTGCGGGTTTCAATTACGGTGCCAAGAATAAAAAAAGGGTCGAACAAGTCATTCGAACTGCGTTACTTTATGCAACGGGTTTTGCAACTTTAGTTTTCCTAATGATCAATATTTTTTCGAATTCCATCGGGAGTATTTTCACCAGTGAACTCTCAGTTCTTGAAAAAGCACCCGCAGCCATTCGATGGGTGTTTGTTGCCACACCTATTGTAGGTGTTCAATTGATTGGTGCGGCCTACTACCAAGCCATCGGTAAAGCACTCCCTGCATTGCTACTATCCTTGACTCGTCAAGGATTTTTCTTTATTCCCTTAGTGTATATTTTACCCAGTTTTTTGGGAATCAACGGAGTTTGGCTGGCTTTCCCTATTGCAGAGTTACTTGCAGCTATTGTTACGGGTTGTTTTTTAGCTCATGAACTAAGAAAATATCTAAATTCATGATGGTTTGCACCCCCCATATTAAAAATATAAATTTGTTGAAGTTTTTGTAATTTGTGGTTTCGTTATAAGTTCTTTACCGATTATACAAATTAATCCCAGAAAATGGAGTACTACAATTATATCAAATCACTTCACTTAATTTTTGTAGTTACATGGTTTGCTGGATTGTTTTATGAACCCCGCTTGTTTATTTATCATATTGAGGCTTCCAAAAAAAGCTCTCCTGCAAAAGAAATCTTGGAGAATCAGCTCAAAATCATGTCGCGCAGATTGTGGTACATCATCACTTGGCCCTCCGCAATTCTTGCCACCATCTTTGCCGTTTGGTTATTGGTTTTGATACCTGGGTTGCTCTACCAATCCTGGATGTTAATCAAAATTGTATTCATATTTTTACTATATGCATACCACCTTAAAACGCATCAGATGTTCTTGGAGCTTCAACGTGACGAAATTCGTTACTCATCAAACTTTATGCGAATCTGGAATGAAGGAGCAACCCTGTTTTTATTTGCCATTGTATTTCTGGCGATCGTTAAAAGTGCAATTCATTGGGTTTTTATGTTGTTGGGAACATTTGGCCTGATTGTCCTCTTGATGGTGGCTATAAAACTCTACAAAAGATTGAGAGATAAATCTTCTGCAAATGATAATTAACTTGCTAAGACGTATTTCGCTTCGAACCCAAATCTTTATCTCCATGATATTATTGGTGTTTTTGGCCTGCCTTTTGATTTTGACCGCTACCTTCTTCCAATATCAAAATGAGTCTATTGATTATAATATTTTCAGGTTAAATCGAAAAGAAAGTCAGTTGAAAAAGCAAATTGATTACTTGGTCGAAAAAAATGATTTACTAAATAAAAATGACATTATTTGGGCAGAGCACAAAGAAGAGTTCAGTGCGGTAATAAAAATTCATAATGTTAATTTTTCTGTTTTCAATTTAGAGGGGAAGCCTCTTTTCACTTCATTCCTTCCTCTAAAAATCATTGCCAACGAATACCGTTTAGAAACTGATTTTGTAACAGCAATTTTGGCAAAATCAGACAGTCGAATACTGGAAAAAAACAATGACGAGATTGGCAAATTCCAATCTTCCTATAGTATACTAAAAGATAGTTTTGACAAACCTTATGGGGTATTGTTCTTTCCTTATTTTGAAGATGTATCTTTTTCGGAAAACGAATTGAACACTTTCCTTCAGAGCTTGTATCAAATCTATCTTTTGATGTTGGTAGTGGCGATCGTCATGGCTTATTTTATATCCAAATATATTTCCCGCTCACTGGAAACTTTCCGAGAAAAAATTGACCAAACAGGGCTTTTAAAAGAAAATGAAAAAATTGAACTCAAAAATGCTCCTAGAGACATCGCTAGTTTGATCAATTCCTACAACAAAATGATTGACGAGTTGGAAAAAAGTGCAACCTTACTGGCTAGAACACAAAGAGAACAGGCATGGCAAGAAATGGCCAAACAGGTTGCCCACGAAATCAAAAACCCTTTGACACCAATGAGACTAACGGTTCAGAATTTTCAGAGACGGTTCTCGGAGGATGACCCGGAAAATCCAAAAAAAATTGATGAGTTTTCTCAAATGCTTCTGGAACAAATTGATACCATGAGTGAAGTAGCGAATGCTTTTTCGGATTTTGCTACTTTACCAAAGCCTAGACTAGTGAAATCTGATTTAGTTGAAATTACACGGAGGTCTTTAGAAATTTTCGAGGAAAAAGTTATAGAATTTAAAACCTCCGACAAAGAAATTAGACTGCGTTTAGATCGTACACAGTGGATCAGAGTGACTACAAATATTATTCAAAATGCTCTTCAAGCTGTCAAACATGGAGAACAGCCCAAAATAAAAGTTTCCATCGAAAAAGCTGAAAAAAATGTCAAAATTTCCTTCGCTGATAATGGAATAGGTATTCCTAAATCCATCCAATCAAAAATATTTGAGCCAAAATTTACAACCAAAAACAAAGGTATGGGGTTGGGATTGGGAATTGTTAAAAATATTATTGATTCCCACAAGGGAAAAATAGAATACACCACCGGAGACAAGGGAACTACCTTTGTCGTTATACTTAAATTGTAAAAAATGAAAGGTCAACTGACATGGATCGAGGTTCAAGATAGTATTGGATGGATCAAAATCAACCGCGAGAAAAAACTTAACGCTCTCAACCGAGAATTGATTAATGAATTGCATGACCGAATGATCAATTTCCAAAACCATTCCTCTGTAAAGGTGATCGTACTAACTGGTAACGGAAATAAGGCTTTTGTAGCAGGAGCAGACATCTCAGAGTTTTCGAGTTTTAAACCTCAACAGGCTGCGGCATTTGCCCGTCACGGAAATCAGGTTCTATTTGATTTGATCACGCAATTAGAAAAACCTGTTATTGCTGCCATCAACGGTTACGCTTTGGGAGGTGGGCTTGAACTGGCAATGTCTTGCCACCTTAGAATTGCAGTCCAACATGCCAAGTTGGGATTACCCGAAGTATCATTAGGGGTTATTCCAGGTTACGGCGGAACACAACGATTACCTGCTCTGATTGGAAAAGGTAACGCAATGGAGATGATTTTGACTGGAGACATGATCTGTGCTGATAAAGCTCTAGAATTGGGATTGGTTAATCAGGTAGTGCCTGCAGAAAAACTTCTCGATGCAACCATAATCTTGGCAAAAAGGCTAATGAAAAATTCACCCAACTCAATCAAAAATGCGATCAAAGCCATAAATGCCTCAGATGTTAACCTTAAAGGGTTTAATGAAGAGAATCTTCAATTTTCCCTGTGTTTCGGAACTACTGATTTTGAAGAAGGGGTTGCTGCTTTTCTAGAAAAAAGAAAACCTGAATTTTAAACCCCGTCAACCCCGAGGGTCACCTGCTGCTCTAACTTTTTTAACAGCTGATCCGGATCTTCTTCAATAAGCTTGAAAGTTGCTTGTACTTTCAAATTGACTTTAATTCCAATGGGTATGGGAAAATATTGATATTTGGCCAACTTCCATGAGTTGTTGATGCTTAAGGCAACTATAGTGGCATCAGGAATATGTTCAAACAATGTCATCAAACCCCTAGTGTAGAACTTTTTGATTCGCCCGTCTTTGCTTCGGGTTCCCTCAGGAAAAATTACGGCGGCCCACCGATTATTTTGAACTTGCTCCCCAAAAGCTTTGATTTTTTTAATGGCTAAAGCGGCATTTTCACGGTCGATCAAAACCGAACCTCCGTGACGCAGATTAAAAGATATACTTGGAATTCCCTTGCCCAATGATGACTTGCTTATAAACTTGGGATGGTATTTTCTAAAGTACCAAATAATGGGTGGAATATCATAGGTACTTTGATGATTGGAAACAATAATCAAAGGACCATTTTCGGGCATTTTAAATGAATTTGAAAATTCAAAACTAGTACCCAAAATATTTAAACACCTCAACAAAAAAAAATTTAGCCAATCAACAGATTTTTTGTGAGAAGCATAACCAAGAAGTCTGAAGCTAAACACCTGAACCAAATGAAAAATAATTAAGATCAATCCAAATGCCAGGTAATAAATTACCGTTAAAGGGTAATAGAAAGTTTTTTTTAAGAACAAAAAAATGGCATCACTTAATGAAAATTGTTATTCACAAAACTCATTGAAAGCCTCTGTTAGGTTTTCAGCTATTAATTGTGCAGATCGGCCCTCAATATGATGTCGTTCTATCATGTGTACCAATTCTCCATCCTTGAACAATGCCAAACTAGGAGAGGAAGGGGGAAAAGGAATCATCTTGGCCCTTGCAGCATCAGTAGCTTCACGGTCTACACCTGCAAAAACAGTGTACAAATAATCCGGAGTATTTTGGTTATTTAATGAAATTCTTACAGCTGGGCGAGCATTTGCTGCGGCACAACCGCAAACAGAATTAACCACTACCAGTGCTGTTCCGGATTTTGACAAGGCAGATTCAACGGCATCGGGAGACAACAACTCTTCAAAGCCAATAGTTGTTAACTCTTCTTTCATAGGTCTAACTATTTCAGCTGGATACATAATTCAATTTTTTGTAAAGATAAAAAACTCCCTATTTATTCTATATGGTAAACAATCTTTTATTGACATTTGTATCTTTGCAATCTCAACAAACTGGGCTTATGATTAAGTGGGTGGCCGCTGTGATAGGTTATTCTTTTTTAAGGTTTCCTGGAGCCATTTTAGGTTTTATGGTCGGAGGGTTTTTTGAATTTTTATCTAAGAATTCTGTCCAAATAAGAACCTCTTCTTATGCAATCAATCCCGAAACATTTCAGTTAAATTTATTAGCTCTTTCAGCATTAATTATCAAAGCCGATGGTAAGATTGAACAAAAGGAGCTGGACTTTGTGAGGAGTTTTTTTATTAGCCAATACGGTAAAGAACGAGCCGATTCAATTTTTAGAACTTTTAATACTCAGATCAAAAAAGAGACCCAACATCTGGACAAACTGACCCGTGTTTTCGTTCAGCAAACCGCCTATGAAACCCGTTTACAAATTCTTCATTTTCTATTCGGAATTGCTAATGCCGATGGAAATATTTCTGATATAGAACTGGAAAAACTTTCACATGTGGCCTCAGGAATGAGACTTCGCCTGCCCGATTTTGAAAGTATCAAGGCTATGTTTATTAAAAATACTGACAATGCATACAAAATTCTTGAGATTGATCCCAAGGCCAGCCAAGATGAAATAAAAAGTGCCTATCGGAAGATGGCCAAAAAATACCACCCTGACAAACTCCGAGGACAAGACCCTGCAATGATAAAAGGTGCGGAGGAAAAGTTCAGAGAAGTTCAAAAAGCTTATGAAACATTGATGCGTAAAAATAATTAATACTTAATTTGTGGAAACGTTTTGGTTCTATTTTGATTTGGGCTTCGACCATGTTCTTGATGTTGGAGGTTTGGATCACTTTTATTTTCTTGTTGCCCTCTCACTTCCATTTGCCTTTAAGAATTGGCGAAAACTGCTGTTGTGGGTAAGTCTTTTTACTTTGGGGCATTCATTATCACTATTAATCACTCATTTTGAATGGGTAAAAATAGATGCTAAATGGGTTGAATTTTTGATTCCCGTCACCATCTGTATCACTTGTCTTTCGACACTTGTTCAAAATACCCCAACCCATCTTAAAGGGGTTTGGATCAACATAATCACTTTATTTTTTGGATTGATTCATGGTTTTGGTTTTGGACGATATTTTAAAATGATTGCTACAGAGGGAGAAGTCATCTTGGGCCTTTTGGAATTTGCCTTGGGTGTTGAGTTTGCCCAGATCCTGATTGTGATATTTGTACTTTTGATCAATTGGTTAGCCATTGGATTGCTAAAAATTCAAAATCAAAAATGGCAATGGGTCATTGCAGCCATGATCTTGTCTCAGGCCATTTTGATGACAACTAGAAACTGGCCATTTTAAAGTATCTTAGCGCTCATGTTTTCAGAAAAGCAAAAAAGATATGATAAGGCCTACATGAAAATGGCACAAACCTGGGGAGAACTTTCTCATTGTAAGCGTAAAAAAGTAGGAGCATTAATTGTTAAAGACCGAATGATCATTTCTGACGGTTACAATGGTACCCCATCGGGTTTTGAAAATGAGTGTGAGGATGAAAATCATTACACTAAATGGTATGTGCTCCATGCTGAAGCCAATGCCATATTGAAAGTAGCAGCTTCAGCCCAGTCTTGTGAGGGTGCAACGTTATATATTACCCTCTCCCCATGCAGAGAATGCAGCAAACTGATTCATCAAGCGGGAATCAAAAGAGTGGTTTACTCAGTTGAATATAAAGACCGATCTGGGCTTGATTTTCTTGAAAAAGCGGGTGTAATTTTAACTCAATTGGATTGAACGTATAACGCTAAACGAAGCCATGAAAAAAAATTTAGTTCTTTTTACCATCGTATTCCTTTCAATTTGCATAGGTTATTTACTCGGTAGTAAAAAAGAAATCTTGATACCTTATAGCAAGGGTTCCTGGAGTATGAACCGATTAGAATTACTTTTGAGATATATCGATAATGATTATGTTGAGGAGATTAACACAGATAGTTTGATTGGAGTGGTAATAGAAGACATTGTTAATCGATTGGATCCACACTCGGTCTATATCCCCGCAGATCATAGACAAAGCATTACCGAGAATATGCAAGGTAATTTTTATGGCATAGGAGTCAGTTTTCTAATGTTCAAAGATAGTGTTACAATTATCAGGGTCTTGAAAGGTGGCCCCAGTGAGGCAGCTGGCCTTTTGGCAGGTGATCGGATTTTGATAGCCGATGAAGATACTTTATTCCAGAAAAACTACTCAAACCAAAAGATCATGCAAACCCTTAAAGGTAAGCCTGGAACTTCAGTAGATCTAACTGTATACCGGAAATCTGTAGACAAAATATTTGAATTGAAAATGAAAAGAGGGAAGGTTCCCTTGCCAAGTGTTGAATCCTATTATTTGATGAAAAAGACTGTGGGTTACATTAAAATTAATCGGTTTTCTCAAACCACTTATGAAGAGTTTGACCTTGCCTTGAACCAATTAATATCTCAGGGAATGAAAAAAATGATTTTAGACTTGAGAGATAATCCAGGGGGATACCTTTATCCCGCAAAACAGATTTCTAATGCCTTACTGAAGAAAGATCAAACTATAGTGATTACTAAGAGCAATATGGGGGAAGAAGAAAAATCAATTGCTGAGGGCAATGGTAATTTTCAAGAGGGAGGTTTGGTTGTTTTGGTCAATGGACAAACGGCTTCTGCCAGTGAAATCATTGCTGGTGCAGTTCAGGATAACGATAGAGGTTGGATCGTGGGAAGGAGAACTTTTGGTAAAGGATTAGTACAACAGCAAATGCCGCTGGGAGGTGGAGATGCTGTTCGACTGACCATAGCCAAATATTTTACACCTACGGGAAGGTCAATTCAAAAACCTTACAATGGGGACAGAAAAGCCTATGATCAAGATCTCATAAATCGTTATCACAATGGTGAAATGGCCGATGCAAAAAAAATTCCAATTACCGATAGTTTGGCATATAAAACCCCAAAGGGGAGAACCGTTTTTGGAGGGGGAGGTATTACACCCGATTTTTATATCTCCAACAAAAATACAGAACAAGAGGAATGGAATTCCGTTTTATTGAATTCCAACATGATGAATAATTTTGTTTTTGAAGAGTTGGATAAAAACAGAAATAAATTCAATGACTTTGATTTAGATGATTTACTCGAGGGACAATTTGAGAATTTTGTACCATGGCACGATTTGTTTGTTAAATACTGCTCCGATAAAAAAGTTGAGGTTACTCTCAAAGAATGGGAAACCCTTCGGGGGGTTAAAGCTTATTTAGGGCTCCAACTTTTTGGAGATAACACTTTTAATAGGATAAAAAATCAACACGACTTGTTCTTTAATACTGCTATAAAAGCCTTAGACAGTCTATCCAAAGTCAACTAACGATTTAGTTTCTTAGAAACTTTTTTGGACAATATCAATAACAATAAAAGCAAAAAAGCACAAAGTGCTGCCATAATTCCAATGACTGCTATGGAGCTTTTCTGAGTAAAGGGATCTTTCCAATTGACTTGAGTGGCATTAAAAATGACCATGCCAATGGAGAAAAACATCAATACTTTTATTAAGTACTTCATTTTATAAAATTAATAAACTCCAATGTAATCTCTACAGACTTAAGCTACTATTTCATTTGAATTAGTATAGAGAAGTTTTACAGCTGCCAAAAAAAATAATTATGAATAGAAAGGGCAAAAAAGAAACTTTTACATCCTGAATTTAATCTACTTTCTCTATTATTTAAATCATTATTGGAATGCTTGCGACTTTTTCAATTACACCAAAAATTACCATCTCAGAAGTGAACATTTCTTTAAAACCATTTTTTAAAAATAATCTCAAGGTAATTCCCATTTCTTCTCTTTTTTTATTTTGTATTAAATTTACGTTATCAAGTAATTGATCTAAACTTTAGAATACAATGTTTCAAATAGGCAATTCGCTGGTATCTGAGGAGATCATTACCAATTCTTTTGTTTGTAATTTAAAAGCTTGTAAAGGTTCATGTTGTGTTGAGGGAGAGGCAGGGGCACCTCTAGAAAAGACGGAAATCGAATTCCTAGAAAAAAACTACGATCTTATAGCTCCTTTTTTAAGTGAAAAAGGTAAAGCAGCTATTGAAAAGCAGGGTAAATTCGTTCAATTAAAAAAAGGTGTTTTCGAAACTCCATTAGTAGATAATAATGAGTGTGCTTATGTGGTTTTCGGAAATAATGGAACTGCGCAATGCGGAATAGAAAATGCCCACCGGGGCAATGCTATAGATTGGAAAAAACCCATTTCTTGTCACCTTTATCCGATTCGTATTAAAGAATATTCTGAGTTTAATGCATTAAACTACCACCGCTGGCAAATTTGTGATTCAGGATGTCAATTGGGAGATAGTCTTAAAATTCCAATTTACCAATTTGTTAAAGAGGCCCTAATTAGGAAGTTTGGAAATGATTGGTATGCAGAGTTGGAAATTGCAGCACAAGAAATAAATCACTAATGATCAGTCTTTATAGGGTTTAAGATTTTTTTTTTTTTTAAAATATTGGTTATCATATTTTTAAAGTTTATTGTACTTCCATACTACGCATATCTTTAAAATAAAATTTGTTAAAAACTCGACCCGTTTGTGGAAAAGTATGTCTTTCTTTTTTGATAACATTTTAGAATCTTTGTTGTGACAAAATCAAGAAACTAAAATCAAATGGCAGCTGTAGAACCGATACTCCAAGAAAATGAAAATAGATTTGTAATATTTCCCATTCAACACCATGACATTTGGGAGTGGTACAAGAAGATGGAGGCGAGTTTTTGGACAGCAGAAGAAATCGACTTACACCAAGATTTAAATGATTGGAATTCCAAGTTAAACGATGATGAAAAGTATTTTATCAAACACATCTTGGCCTTCTTTGCTGCCTCTGATGGAATCGTAAACGAGAATTTGGCAGAAAATTTTGTAAACGAAGTTCAATATTCTGAAGCTAAATTTTTCTACGGTTTCCAAATCATGATGGAAAATATTCATTCTGAAACTTATTCTCTTCTGATCGACACCTATGTAAAAGACGAGGCAGAAAAAACAAAATTATTCAAAGCGATTGAAGTTTTTCCAGCCATAAAAAAGAAAGCTGATTGGGCTTTGCGCTGGATTGATTCCGACTCCTTTGCCGAGAGGTTAATTGCTTTTGCTGCGGTTGAGGGTATTTTCTTTTCTGGTGCGTTTTGTTCAATATTCTGGCTCAAAAAAAGAGGTTTGATGCCAGGTCTTACTTTCTCCAACGAGTTAATCTCCAGAGACGAAGGTGTCCATTGTGACTTTGCGGTACACCTTCATAATAANCACCTGGTGAACAAAGTTCCTAAAGAAAGGATTGAGGAAATCATANTGGATGCTTTAAGAATAGAGCGAGAATTCATCACGGAATCATTACCCGTGAGTTTGATTGGTATGAATGCCAAGCTAATGACACAATATTTAGANTTTGTAACAGATCGTTTACTTGTTGAATTGGGCTGTGAAAAAANGCACAATGTTACCAATCCATTTGACTTTATGGANATGATTTCACTTCAGGGTAAAACTAACTTTTTTGAAAAGCGTGTTTCTGAATACCAGAAAGCAGGTGNGCTCAATAATGAAAAAGAGGAGACGGAATTTACTACTGACGCAGATTTCTAGTCTGAGGATCAGTCACCCCAAACCAAGTGCCCAATAATATAGCCCAATTAGGGTTGTTATTTAATTTAAATTAGAGACCTATGTATGTAGTTAAAAGAGATGGGCGTAAAGAGCCAATAATGTTTGATAAGATTACGGCTCGTATCAGAAAACTAAATTATGGATTAAATCCTTTGGTTGACCCGGTAAGGGTTGCCATGAGAGTAATTGAAGGACTTTATGATGGGGTNACTACCTCGGAATTGGATAACCTCGCAGCNGAGATAGCAGCGACAATGACCACTACCCATCCTGACTACGCTCAGCTTGCAGCGAGAATTTCTGTTTCCAACCTCCACAAGAATACCAAAAAATCTTTCTCTGCAACAATGAAAGATCTCTATGAATATATTAANCCCAGAACTGGAAAAAAGGCNCCATTACTTTCNGATGAGGTATACAAAATCATTGAAAAGAATGCAGACGAAATTGATTCCAATATCATCTATAATAGAGATTTTGGATATGATTTTTTTGGTTTTAAAACACTAGAGCGATCTTACTTGTTAAAACTCAATGGTCATATTGTTGAGCGTCCTCAGCACATGTTNATGCGGGTTTCCATCGGAATTCACCTCGGTGATCTAGAAGCTGCTTTTGAAACTTACGAATTAATGTCCAAGCGATATTTTACCCATGCAACNCCCACTCTTTTTAACTCTGGTACTCCTAAACCCCAGATGTCTTCTTGCTTTCTCTTGACCATGAAGGACGACAGCATTGACGGTATTTATGATACGCTTAAACAAACAGCTAAAATCTCCCAATCTGCTGGCGGTATAGGGCTGTCTATTCACAATATTCGAGCCACCGGCTCATATATCGCNGGAACCAACGGCACCTCTAATGGTATTGTTCCCATGCTAAGGGTTTTTAATGATACTGCACGCTATGTAGACCAAGGCGGAGGCAAAAGAAAAGGATCTTTTGCAATCTATGTTGAGCCTTGGCATGCTGATATTTTTGATTTTTTAGAATTAAAGAAAAATCACGGTAAAGAAGAAATGCGTGCCAGAGATTTGTTCTATGCCATGTGGATTTCAGATCTTTTCATGAAGCGAGTGGAAGAAAATTCTACATGGACATTAATGTGTCCTAATGAATGTCCTGGACTTTATGATTGTCATGGTGANGAGTTTGAAAAACTATATATTAAATANGAAAAAGAAGGCAAAGGAAGAAGAACNATACAAGCTCGTGAACTCTGGGATAAGATATTGGAATCTCAAATTGAGACAGGAACACCATACATGTTATACAAAGACTCCGCCAACAGAAAGTCGAATCAGAANAATCTAGGTACCATTCGCTCTTCCAACCTCTGTACCGAAATTTTAGAGTATACCTCAAAAGACGAAATTGCAGTATGTAATCTCGCCTCTATTGCGCTTCCGATGTTTGTAGTAGACGGNAAATTCAATCATGAAGAATTGTTCAATGTGACAAAAAGAGTCACAAAAAACCTCAACCGTGTAATTGATCGCAACTACTACCCTGTCAAAGAAGCNGAAAATTCTAACATGAGACATCGCCCAATAGGATTAGGTGTTCAAGGTTTAGCAGATACTTTCATAAAACTGAGNTTACCATTTACAAGTGAGGAAGCTAAAGTATTAAATCAAGAAATTTTTGAAACCCTCTACTTTGCAGCAGTAACTGCCTCCGTTGAGGAAGCTGAAAAAGATGGCCCATACAAAACCTACAAAGGATCNCCNATAGCTAAAGGAGAGTTCCAACATAACCTTTGGGGCATTAAAGATGAAGAATTGAGCGGACGTTGGGATTGGAAAAACTTACGNAAAAGTGTTAAGAAATTTGGAGTAAGAAACTCNCTATTGGTAGCGCCCATGCCTACAGCATCAACCTCTCAAATTCTTGGAAACAATGAATGTTTTGAACCATACACTTCAAACATTTACACCCGAAGAGTTTTGTCTGGAGAGTTTATTGTAGTCAACAAACACCTTCTGGAGGACTTGGTCAATCTTGGATTATGGAATGAGGACATGAAGCATGAGCTGATGCAAGCCAACGGATCAATACAACACATTAAGACCATACCTGACGAAATCAAAGAATTATACAAAACTGTTTGGGAAATGAGTATGAAAGATATCATTGATATGTCCCGACACAGAGGTTATTTCATCGATCAGTCTCAGTCACTCAATTTATTTATGGAAGGGGCAACCATGGCAAAATTAACCTCAATGCACTTTTATGCATGGAAGTCAGGACTCAAAACAGGAATGTATTATTTGAGAACAAAGTCTGCCGTAGATGCAATCAAATTTACACTAGACAATGCCAAAGCAACAAAAACTCTAAAAGCGGATCAAAGCTCTAATGCAACAGAACCCGTCGCTGCTCCCTCCAATTTAATCGCTGAAGCTGGTGATAAGTCTCAAAACAACCCAGCAACAGCTGTAGAACCCTTGACACCAGCTGAGTTAAAACAAATGTTAGAAAAATCGAAAAAAAGCGAGGATGATGATTGTCTGATGTGTGGCTCATAAAACGTTTTTCTTATACATAAAACGCTTATTTTTAATTAAATAAGCGTTTTTTATTTCCCTTATTTAATTGATTACTAGCCTTTTATATCTTTAATGTAAATTTAATGTTAATTTAATGTTTACTTTTAGTAAACGTTTACGTACATTAGCAGAGAAATTTGAAAGTTGAATCATGAAATACATACTTATCTTTCTTGTTTTGTTAACGTTCTCATTGAACGCTCAAGATAGTATTAAACCCAAATTTGAAAAAGAAGGCGAACTTACTAAAGCCGTATTCTATCATGATAATGCAGAAATTGCCCAAACTGGTTATTTTAAAAACGAAAAACGTCACGGGAACTGGATCAGTTATCATCCCTCTGGTAAAAAATCCGCTATGGGGACCTACAAATCAGGGCTTAAAACCGGTCAATGGTTTTTTTGGAGCGAAAACGATTTGATTGAAGTGATCTACAAGGAAAATAAAATCATCAACGTTCTTAGGTGGAATAATAGCGAGAAAAAATTGATCGCAAAAAATAATTAACTTCCAACTGCCGAAAGGGCAGAATTAATATTTCAATTTTTTACTTACTCTGTAGAATTCTTCTACCAGGTCAAACTTGTGAAGGATAAGATCTTTCGTTCTAATCAAAATATTAAAATATAATGCTGTGTTTTTTGGACTTGTTTCTGTTTCAATCCTAAGAATCTGATCGTCGATCTTTTGGTTTAATAGATCGTAATTATCCTTTTTTTGTATCAATACGTCGTTGAATTCCTTATCACTAAATTTCACATTAAATGCTTCAATTCCTTCCTTGAAAACTGAAGAAAGGGACTCGAAAATCTCATTCAAGTCACTTATCTGCTGTGGCTTCAAAGGTTTATGATTGTTATTAATGTGTTTAAAGCTCTCGTTGGAAATATATATTAGGTCTTCGATAAGGTCTGACATGATGCCCAACAATGAAATATAGAAACGGCTGGCAGGCACACTGGTTTTCTTGATGCGCTTGAGGAAATAGTATATATTATTTTTCATATCATTAACCTCTACAAATAATTCATCTGCATTTTTTTTGGCATTAGAAAGGGTTCTCAAGTCATTATTGGATAATCCACGTATGGTAGAGGCGTAAATCTCGTAGGTATTACCAATTACATTAGAAATATTCATGACACTCTCCTCAATTATACCTCTGTAGGAATCGCTCTGAGGACTGAAAAGTCTCCCTTTCAGCATTTCTTTGGATTCTCTTCTGTGGTTGATAAAGTTTCTGGTAATCAAAAAGAGTATAACCCCCAAAATCAGAAGAATAGCAGTAAAACCTCCCCAGTGAATTAGATAAACAATCCCTCCACAAACCAAAAAGGCACTTAGGGCTGTAAAGAACCAACCTCCAATAACATTAATCACTCCTGCCACCCTGTAAACTGCACTGTCTGTACCCCATGCTCGATCTGCTAGTGAAGTTCCCATGGTCACCATAAAAGTAACGTAAGTAGTCGACAAGGGTAATTTTAGGGAGGTAGCAATAGAAATTAAAATGGCTGCTACTGTTAGATTGATAGAAGCCCTAAGGGTATCGAATGAGGGTGCATCGGGATTTTTCAAAGCTGACCTGTCAACTGTCATCTCAAACGAACCACTGATTTTATTGGAAATACCAGCTGGAAATAGATTAGAAAAATATTGGTTTAAGCCAACAAAAAACCGAACCAATAGTCGGGATAAAAAGTTGGGACGAAAACGTTCTTTAATATCATTTTGATCTGAAAGGTCTAGAGAGGTTTTGACGACTTTTTTAGCTTTTGAAGAAAACCATAAAGTAAGTACCATAATCAGGCCCGAACCCAAAAGAAAAATCGTTGGGGTAGGAACTTTATTGGAAAGCACGCTCATACTGAACTCATTTGCAGCGATTCCGGAACTGGCCCAAGCTTCGTAGGATTGATAGGCTGCAACAGGAACACCAATAAAGTTGACCAAGTCATTGCCAGCAAACGCTAGTGCTAGTGCAAAAGTACCAACACCAATGATTACTTTATAAATATCCACTCTAAGTACCCTCATCAAAAAGTAAGAGAATAAGTACCAAAACAAAAGACTGAAAAGGTTGACCAAAAACGTATTGGCTTCAAGAAATGCATTAATCGTTAAACCATCAAGTGTGTCAAATTCAATCCCAGCGTAAGGGGTTCCTTTGATCCCTTTAATCAAAATAAAATTACTGATGGCCGCAAGCGACAAACCTCCAAAAAGAGAATTAATCAATTTTGATTTTTGAAGAAAATCGTGGGTAAGCAAGGCTCTAGATACCCATTGCACAACAGCTCCTATAGTAAAGGCTATAAAAACGGAGAGTAAAATTCCCAAAATGATTTGAGTCGCCTTCTCTGTATTAATAAAGGTGGATAACTCCATTAGATTTCCTGAATCCGAGAATATTTTGATAAGCGACATGACCACAGCTGCTCCTAACAATTCAAAAACTATGGATACTGTGGTAGAGGTGGGCATTCCAAGGGTATTGAAAAAATCCAAAAGCAATACATCGGTCATCATCACTGCCATAAAAATGTAGATGATTTCTTCAAAATTAAAAGCTCCAGGATTGAAAATTCCCTTACGAGCAACCTCCATCATACCACTGGAGAATAGAGCTCCGAGAGCAATTCCCAAACTGGCAAATATCATGATGTTTCTAAAGGAAATGGCCTTTGAACCAATCGCTGAATTAAGAAAATTTACTGCATCATTGCTTACCCCAACAATCAAGTCACCTATGGCAAGCAGACTCAATAAAATGACAATGTATAAGTAAATATTTTCCAAATAGTCGTTTAGCCTTAAAATCTAAAAGAATAATTTATTGAAAAAGTTCTTCCAATTTGTCGAAAACTGAAATATTCTCGCTCTTGTTTATAGCCAATGAATTGGCTTTCACGATTATCGTCTAAAAGATTGGTCACTTTAAAAGTCAAAGTTCTGTTCTTTCTGAGTTGTTTAATAAAGTTAAAGTTAAGACTATTAAATGGTATTGTGTATACATCTGGATAAAAACCATTACCTACAACTTGTAATGTTTTTCCTTGGACATTGTAAAAAAGTCCCCCTTGAAATCCTTTATCTTGATTGTTGTATTCTAATCCTGCGTTTATCAAATATGGAGATTGACCTTGTAGTGGTCTCGAAGTCCCCACTGATTGACCCTCTCTCAAACCTAGCCTTCTCAATTTCAATTCATCCTCACTGTATTTCTCATCAGATATAATGTAGGAGCCATTGAAGTTTATTCTCCAATGTTCTAACATTGAAAATAAAGTGCTCAGATCTTTTCTCAATTCAATTTCTAATCCAAAAACATTTGCCGTTTCTAAATTCAATGGTTTGTAATTTGAAAAAGAGGCCGCAACAAAAGCTATTTCTATGGGGTCGGTAAGGTATTTATAAAAGGCACTGATAGCAAATAACTGTGCATTTTCGCTAAAAGCCTCATAGCGGATGTCAAAGTTATCGATATAAGTAGGTCGAATATCAATGTTTCCAATGAAAAACAAATTGGATAGTGGGTCAAAAATCTCGGCAATAGATGCCTCCTTAAAACTGGGTCTGGCAGTGGTGAGCGAATAGGCCAATCTCAGATTTTTATTTTCTTTTAAATTGTATATAACGTTTACGGAGGGAAACAAATTGATATTACTTATAATATTCTCATTGTTAAAAACTTGACCCAACTGACTATTTTCACCAGTGTAGAATACCTGATAATCCTCTAATCTTAAACCAATAATTGATTTAAATTTTTCTGAGAAATTAAATTCATTTGAAATGTATGCCGCAATATTTTGTTGTTTAGCATTGAAAATATTTGCATCCTGAATAATTGTTGTTTGAGGATTAATATAAGTTCCCTTATAATTATTAGGCCCTATTAGATTATTAGGGTTAAAAATCTGATTGGGATCTCCACCATAGTTATCCCAATCACTCTCAGAGGTATAATTTGAGCTTACCGAGAATTGCGCAATAGAAAAATCTCTTTCTTTTAATGAACCAAATAACCCAAATTTTAGAACGGCGTCCGAACTTAGAAATTCAAATCTTTTAGTAAAGTCAATTTTGGCAACCAAATTATTTTCATCCAGTGTTCTCCATATTCTTTTGGGTTGAGTGTTTTCCTGGAAACTAAAAATTCCCTCCTCGTCCTGAAAAGTAGTATTTCTTACATCTTTGTCATGAACCTTAGCAAGCGTTCCAGAAAGCGTCCACTCTAATTTTAGGTTGGATTCATCAAAATTATGCAACCCAGAAAACATACCATTGGATATGCTTCTTTCATTGTATTCAAGGTTATACTTATTAAAGTCTATAAAGTCAGAGAAGCGCGTTAATTGCCTAAAGCTTCCTGAAGTACTCTCCCCATTTTGAATATGTAGCCCATTGAATTTGTATTTCGAAGCTTTGGTCTTATAAGTTAATCCAAAAAGACCACTCAAAATAATATTGTGTCCTCCAATAGTTCCATATTGAATACGGTTTTGCTCGAAATTTAATACACTTTTATCAGGGCTAAAATTATAGAGATTATCTTGAGTGTTTTCATAAACGGTCTGTTCATTTTTGTAGGATAAAGATCCCAATACGCCAATAGAATTTCCATTATCAAAATTGAACTGATTGCCGTATGTAATACCAAAGCCAAAATTCATTCCACTATTGGATACTTTTGGAGCCATTTGAGGATCAAATTGATTGCTGACTCGGTTAACAAGATTAAGAGTTGGTTCAGAACTATATAATCTGGGATCAAATGCATTTCCCAATAAACTATTAGCAATTTTATTCTTCCTAGAACCGTCATCAAAGCCTAAAAAATCTGTAGTTCCTCCCGAGTATGTTAAATAGTTATCATTGAAATGCATATCTGGATTGTAACCCATACTCAGAGAAACAGAAAACTCCTCTTTACTTGGAAAATCTTTAGTAATGATATCTATTACTCCGCCTGTGAAATCAGCTGGTAAATCTGCTCTTGCAGACTTGATAACCAAAACATTGGAGAGCATGTTGGTTGGAAAGATGTCCATTTGAAGCGTATTTCGATCAGGGTCTAAGCCAGGGATATCTACACCGTTTAGGATGGACTTAGAGTAACGATCTCCTAATCCTCGGACATACACATATTTTCCTCCTTGAACAGACACGCCCGGGACACTTTTTACAGCACCGGCAATATCACTGGCCCCTATTTTTCTAAATGCCTGAGCAGAAATTCCATCCAGTAAACTTGCAGATTTTCTCTGTATCTCCAAAACAGATGCCTCTGAGTTCCGACTTGCTTCCACTGTAACTATTACTTCCTCAAGGCCTTGGGCAGCTGAATTTAAAACAACATCGGTAATTGTATATTCATTTCCCATCACTTGAATTTCTGTAATGATTTTGGTCTCATAGCCTACAAAAGAGAATTGAAGTGTATAGGTTCCCTCTTCCAATTCAAAAGAATATTTTCCGTCAAAATCTGAAGTAACTCCCTCTCCAGTTTCTTTGAGAAGAATATTGGCAAAAGGAAGAGGTTCGTTGAAATCTCCATCGATTACTGTCCCAGTTATTCCAATTTGGGCTAATGCAAAAAATGGTATGAAAAATGAAAGAAGTGGGGGGAAAAAATATTTAATCTTCATTCAAGTATATTAACAATAGATATATTATCTCGCATAAAATGTCCATGAAAAAATAGATGCATCTACACCATTTCCTGCCTGTTGTTCTGTGACGACTTCAGCAAAAGTTGAGGCATCAGCTTCAAATGTACTTTCGTCTGATTTATCGTCAAAAATCTTATCGAGTGTTTCAACATTAGAACAGACTGCACCATCACTAACTGGATGCATAATATCAATATTGGCAAAAGTCAAGGTTCCAGCTGTATATGAAGCAGCATCAGCTGAAGCGTCTAACTCAACATCTTTGCCTCCTGAAAAATCTTTAAATAAAATATTTGACAAATTTCCTGTAGCTGCTTTTCTAAAATCAGCCATTTCTCCATTAACTCCCAAAGCACTGCATGCTTTAGTTGCTCCAAGAACTGTTGCATTTTTAAGTGTAAAGCTCCCAGCTGCCGATCCCTCAGGACCATCTACTTCGAAACCGTGATCTGAGGCATCAGTCAATATGACCATTGCACCGTCAATTGTTCCAGCATATGCTTGATCAATATCAATAGCATCATCTCCCTGTCCCCATACCAAAAGATTTGTAGCATTTACTGTTCCACCAAAAAATTCGATACCATCATCCACGTTCGCAACCACTTCAACATGATTAATTTTGGTCCCAGATCCAACTCCTCCTAGTGTAAGTCCATTAATTTCATTCCCTTCACCAATCTCTGCTCCACCATGGCGTATAGAAAGGTATTGAACCGAACCAGAATTATCGGAAGCATCAGATCCACCATAAAGACCGTTAGTGTCTGAAGTAGGAATCCCTTCAATTTGAAGCTCAGTAACGTCTCCAGAAAAAGAGCATGGAGCATTCCCCAATATTAGCATCCCTCCCCATAGACCTCTGGTAGTAACACCTAAAGCTGGGCCACTGGATGGATAAGTTCCACCAACTTCAATATTATCAGAAACGGAAGTCATGATAATAGGAGCGTCGGCTGTCCCATCAGCAATAATTTTAGCTCCCCTGGCTATAATCAAAGTAGAGGCATCTGCTCCGGTACCGGAAGCGGCTTTTATGATTGTTCCAGCGGGAATGGTTAATGTAGAACCACTTTCTACAGAAACCCTCCCTTTTAAAAGCCAAACCTTTGAAGCATCCAAGGTTTTGTCGGAAGTTATTTTTCCCTCTAAGGTAGAATCTGCGTATTCATCAACTTCTACTTCTACAGTCTCAGTCTCTGTTACTGTTTCTGTAACTGTTACATATTCTATTACAGGATCGTCATCCCCTGAACAAGAAAAAATTAAAGATAAAACAGTTATAAAAGGAATAAATTTAAAATTTGTCATTTTACAGTTATGGTTTAGATTTGTTAAAAAATAATTGGGCAAAAAGGTCATTGAGTAAATAATTTAAATTGATAATTAAATTTTTATTAAATCAAATTTATTGAGCATTCAGTAAGAGTATTTTATCATAAGGTTAAATAATCATATTGAAAATTTAAATTAATGTTATATAAAATTTTTAGAGTTAACAATTCANTAACTTTCACAAAGTATGGACTGGGATAATCTNTTGAAGCTTAAGAGGTTAGGGGATTCAAAAGACCGGCCAAGAATTACCCAAGATGATACCCGTTTAGGGTTTGAAGTAGATTACGACCGTATTATTTTCTCNAGTGCTTTTAGAAGTTTNCAAGACAAAACACAGATTATACCTTTTTCCAAAACAGACTTTGTNCATACCCGATTAACTCACAGCTTAGAAGTATCTGTAGTGGGAAGAAGTTTNGGCAGAATGGCAGGTAAAAATATTTTAGAGAAACACAGTCATTTATCCAAAGATTTGGGATATAAAATCAATGATTTCGGNGCCATTGTTGCTGCCGCAGCATTGTCTCATGATATTGGAAATCCACCTTTNGGCCACAGNGGCGAAAAAGCTATAGGACACTATTTTATTAATGGTAATGGTGCTAAGTATAAATCAAAGCTTTNTGATAAAGAATATCAAGATTTGTGTANGTTCGAAGGAAATGCCAATGGATTCAAAATACTAACGGAAAGCAAAGTTGGAACCCCGGGNGGTTTGCGGCTTAGTTATGCCACTTTAGGAGCCTTTATAAAATACCCCAAAGCCAGCCTTCCTCATCAACCTTCGCCTCATGTTGCACACAAAAAATATGGTTTTTTTCAGGCTCAAAAACCATTTTTTGATATACTTTCAAAGGAGTTAGGCTTGGTGGACTCCAATTCTATAGATCGCCATCCTCTAGCTTATTTAGTAGAAGCAGCCGATGATATTTGCTACACCATCATAGACTTTGAAGACGGCATTCATTTAGGATGGATCGATGAAGAATATGCATTGGAATACCTTATCAATTTAGTCAAAGAAGATATGGATACTCTTAAATATTCCAAGCTAAAACACCGCACCCAAAGGCTGGGATATTTAAGAGCATTGGCTATCAACAGCCTAATCAAAGACGCAGTCAGAGTTTTNACCGAAAATGAAACCGATATTCTCAATGGAAGTTTCGGNAGTGCCTTATTGGAAAAAAGTNAATATAAAGCGCAAATTAAGGATATTATCGATCTGAGTGTAAAGAAAATCTACTGCTCGGAAGAAGTCATTCAAAAAGAGATCCTNGGTTACAAAATAATTACTGCTTTATTGGATGCTTTTGTNTCTGCTGCTTCTAATACTTTTTTAAATCAAGACAATAGCTACGATAANCTTCTACTTGAATTAATTCCAGAACATGAAGAACTCCCTGCTCAAAATCTCTATCAAACTCTGCTCAATGCAAGTTGTTATGTTGCTAGCCTGACCGACGGAAAAGCCATGCTACTGGCAGAAAAAATAGGGTTTAAATANTTTTTGAGAGACTTTTTCATTTTCAGTTAATACCTTTGCCCTAAAATTTGTCAATGCGCTGGATCCCTTTTATTGTTTTCTTGATTGCTATACAGTGGTATGCCTTTCAGGCACTAAAAACCCTTACNCAAATCAGGTTGTGGTGGGTTTTATATGGATTTGTCGTGACGCTTGTGCTGGGAAGTTTTCTATGGCAAATTTATAATTATGACCGTTCTATTGGTTGGACCCCCAGTATCACTTACACTGTTGGTTGGTTTATTGCTTTGNTCACCGGTCAGCTNGTCTTAATCCCNATACTCTTTTTTGAGGATTTGAGCAGAATTGCTATCGGTATTTACCGTTTTTTNAGTACCGAACAAAAATTCTACCTTCCCGAACGCAGAAAATTTATTGCACAAGCAGCCTTGGCATTAAGTGCTNTACCTTTTNCTTCTTTGCTTTACGGAATGTATCAAGGTCGATATAACTATAAGGTGTTACGCTACACACTAGAATATGAATCTCTCCCTGAGAGTTTTGACGGTTTTCAAATCACACAATTCTCCGATTTACATTGCGGGAGTTTCGATAATTTAGATAAAGTAGCTTATGGGATCTCTTTAATCAATGANCAAAAATCTGATCTCATACTATTTACNGGAGATCTGGTCAACAATAAATCCTCAGAGGCGAGGCCTTGGGTTGAAAAGCTCTCTGGTTTGGAGGCCCCTTATGGGAAATTTTCTGTTCTTGGTAATCACGATTATGGTGATTACAACCAATGGGAGAGTGATGCTGCAAAGCAAGAGAACATGAATGAGATGTACCAAATGCACAAGGATATGGGCTTTAATCTATTGCTTAATGAGAGTCGGTACGTTGAGAAAAANGGTGAAAGAATAGCTTTGGTGGGTGTAGAGAATTGGGGGGCAGGAAGGTTTAAGAAGGCAGGAGATTTGGAAAAATCCATCACTAACATAGAGTCCGAAGATTTTAAAATACTACTTAGTCACGATCCTTCTCATTGGGAGGCAGAGGTCCTACCCCATTCCTACCCCTTTCAACTAACTTTGAGTGGACATACCCACGGTTTCCAATTTGGAATAGAGATTCCTGGTTGGGTCAAATGGAGTCCAATACAGTGGCAATACAAACAATGGGCTGGCATCTATGAAGAGAAAGAACAGAAGCTTAATGTCAATAGAGGCTTTGGCTATTTGGCCTATCCGGGACGGGTTGGAATTTGGCCTGAGATTACCGTAATTACTCTGAAAAAAAGGAACTTATTGGTTTAATCGCAAAAAAAACTACATTTGCGTAGAAGAATATCTTGAAATAATTTAGAAATGTCAAAATTTGGTGAACTCATTAATGACAAATTACCGTTGCTTTTGGTTTTCTACAACGCCGAGGATCAAGTTTCTAATTCTATGAATCCCATACTCAAAGATGTTGCTGCAGCAATGGGCGACAAAGGGAAAGTTATCAAAATTGATACAGAAAAAAACATAAAACTCTCAGACGCATTGAGAGTAAAAGTCTTACCAACCTTAATGATTTACAAGCTTGGTGAAATGGTTTGGAGACAGAGTGGTGAACAGGATGCTAACACCCTAATCAGTCTAATGCAAGACCACCTNNCTTAGTTCTACGGATCTTGCACTACTAANTCAAATTGATCCATTGATTNATCAAANCTTTTTTGCAGACTGTCNGCAAAACTGGANCTACCCATAAGTTCAACACGATAAATCAACTCCTGGAAATCTAGAACTTCATTCTTTANACGGTCAAAGAATAATTTTTTATTGCTTTTGGAAAATTTGGCAATCATTCCAAAACGCTCTTCATATTGTGAAACTATGGATTCTACCAATTCNTCAGCCTTCTCCATCTGACCTGAGAGGTAATATCCTTCAACAAAATCGTTAAGGGAGGTGAAATAATCGTAATTTCCATATAAATTCTTAAAAGGTTNGATAGAGCTNNTAAAATGATCTAATTCAGATTTTAAAAGTTCACGATCTTCATGAATCAAAATTGCTTCCATTAAAGTTCTATATCGCTCTACCTGTGTAATAATCTCCTCACCCATCATTAATTGAACACTGGGAGTTAGGGATGCAAAATAATCTAATTGATCACTGTATTTNAACGCTACCTGTTTAGCAAGATTTTGNGCAGATTCAATGGCTTCCAGACGGTAATAGGTGTCTATAAAAGGCACCAAAAGACTGTAATATCCAAAATAATCTAAAGGCATCTTTTCCATGGCTAAGTCAATGATNTTTTTAGCNTTTTCTTTTTTGTCTTCTTCAATTAATTTCTCTGCTAGGCGTGCCATATTACTTCTGAANGNGATACTGTTTTTNCGNGTTTCTACATCGTGATAAATGTCAGGACTTTGAGAGTTTCCCCAACTCCAATTCATAACGATATCATACATCAAGTCAGCATCTAAACGACCCATGATATANGGATTATCAGAATTTTTTGGTGTTCTGATTGGAACTAATTTATAGACCAATCCCTCTAATTGCAAATACTCCTTCATCCATATGTATTCAGAATCGGCATAGCTTCCTCCAGTAAAATATATAGGTCTTTTCCAATCATTATTGGCCAAAATATCCAACATCATTATCTGATTTTTTGTCATTCCACCCTCTGGTAAGTCAATATCGATATAAGGAACAATTAGAGCTTCATCCCGGGGCTTTACCAAACCGCTTTTCAATACGTTTTCTTTATTTACTTCCACCCTGATTTTATTAGTGGGGTAAAAAACCATTTCCTGAGTACCTTTGGGCAATCGCCGGGGATCATCTCCAGCCTGTTCCAACAAACTTTTGTATTTTGTTCTGGGGTGGTCACTGGCTACCCAGTTCATAAAGTCTTTAATATTCCACCTAACAGAATCCAAAAGGGACTCATGTTTGATATAATCGCGAATGCCGTAGGCATAACGTGAATGAGTCATCTGTGAGGGGATGGGGTCGCTCTCGTAGGTTTTTCTTTTCATTTGATCAATGTACCAATCTGTTGCTAGCAGAGAGGTATTAATTGTTTTTACATCAGTTCGGTAACCCTCTATCTCTTGGGCATACCAAAGGGCGAAAGTGTCATTGTCTCCAATAGTAAAAATCATGGCTCCCACATCTTTTTGAATGGACTCTAAATAAGACTTAGCCATTGACTGAGCTGTATAGCGATCAGAACGGTCGTGATCATCCCAGTTTTGAAATGCCATTAACATTGGTACTGCCATAAAACAGATGGCAACTACTGCTGGGGCAATGGCCTTTGATTTAATCCAAGTCTTGATCTTTTGTGACAGACTGAAAGCGCCCATACCTATCCATAAAGCAAATACATAAAAGGACCCGACCAAAGCATAATCCCTTTCGCGAGGCTCGAAAGGTCTCTCATTTAAATAAATTTTAAGGGCCAGCCCTGTAAACAAGAAAAAGAGTAACAAAACCCAAAAACGCTTNGGATCTTGNTGATACANAAAAATCAGCCCAATTAATCCCAACAAAAANGGAAGGAAAAAATAGGTGTTTCGCGCCTTATTTTTTTTAGCATCCTCAGAAATTTNNGATTGATTCCCCAACCTTATATTGTCTATGAAAGGAATTCCACTGATCCAGTTTCCGTTTAATACATTATAAGATCCTGNAATGTCATTTTGTCTTCCTGTAAAATTCCACATGAAATACCGCCAATACATATAGCCGATTTGGTATTGAAACAGAAATTGTAGGGAACTCCAAAAACTAGGTTTTTCTATTATCAAATAAGGAGAGAGTGATCTAAAGAAGTTATGATAATCGTCTCCAGTAACAACTCCATCTAGAATATCCTCTCTAAATTCATCTACCCGTGTTCTTAACATCTCGTTGTCCTGATACTCGGGNGCTATAGAAAACTCTAATGGCCCAGTGAAATTCATATAATTCCCTGCATGTTCAGAGCTCCAAAGTCGAGGTAAAAAGCCTCTATGCTTACTATTTGAGTTGATTTTGGCCCTCTCTGGGTGGTTAACTATAATGTATTTTCCAGTTTTGTAGTCTCTTTCATACTTTGGCTTGTCATCTATGTAGGGTTCGGTCTCATCCTGTCCTGCATATATATCAGAAAAAAGAGGCCCATAGAAAAGATGGGTTTCTGGATATTGCTCTAAATTGTAATAGGCCAAAAGGGAACGAGCATCGGCAGGTGAGTTTTCATTAATTACTGTATTGGCATTTGCACGAATTGGAATCATTAGCCAAGAGGAAAAACCTACCAATACAAAAAGTATACACAAAATGCTGGTATTGATATTTACCCAATTTTGACGTTGGGTATATCTCAAACTGTAATAAAAAAACAATATAAAGCATAAGCCAGCTATTATCGTTCCGCTATTAAAGGGCAATCCCATCTTGTTGACAAAGAAAACTTCTGAATTTCCAAAAAAAGCTAGTGTTGTTGGCAATAGCAGTTTAAATATGAACAGTAGAATGGCTACAGATATCAAATTGGCCAAAAGAAAACTTTTTACAGTCACTTTTGGATTATTCCTAAAATAATAGATCATCCCAATAGCAGGAATAGTAAGGAGTCCCATAAAGTGAACCCCAAAAGACAAACCAATGATAAAAGAAATTAGTAACAACCAGCGATCTCCTCTGGGAGTATTCATGTCCTGTTCCCATCGAAGACCTAACCAAAAAAGTAAAGAAAGTATAAAAGTAGCCATAGCGTATACCTCAGCTTCTACGGCATTGAACCAAAAACTGTCAGAAAAACAAAATGCAAAGGCTCCTACCGCTGCACTTCCAAAAAAAGTCAACCGCTCATAGATGTTATCGAGTGATTGAAAAATCGGTAACTTTTTCATCAATAGGGTAAGCGTCCAAAAAAGAAATAGTACTGAAAAAGCACTGGAAAAAACAGACATATAGTTAACCATTAGGGCAATATTCTCAGGCGAAGAAGAAAAAAGTGCAAAAAAAGCACCCATCATTTGAAACAGAGGCGCTCCTGGAGGGTGACCTACTTGTAACTTTGCAGCGGTAGCGATGTATTCTCCNGCATCCCAAAAACTAGCAGTGGGTTCTACTGTAAGGCCGAAGGTCAAAAGGGCGATAGTAAAAACGCCCCAACCAAAGCTTCGGTTCCAAAGTTGGAAAGAGTTGATGGACATTTACAATTTTTGTTTCACGAATGTATGAATTAAATAAAAAAAAGCCTTTTGTAAATCAATTTAGTTTAAGAGATTTTAAAACGAATTTTTTGGCAACAAAAAACTTTAATATAAATTTGCANAGCATTTCTGATGGCCTATGGTGTAACTGGCAACACGTCTGATTTTGGTTCAGAAGAGTCTAGGTTCGATCCCTAGTAGGCCAACAAAAAAACANAGTAATTNCAGCGTTGTAATTCACTTTTATTGGTATGACCNTNAGTCAATAATGTTGTTGAAANATACTGCTTANAGTGAAGCTTGAATCTANATCAATAAATCATCCACCACTTTACCATGGACATCAGTCAGCCTGTAACGCCTTCCNTGGTGTTTGAAAGTTAACTTTTCATGGTTTAGTCCCATAAGATGTAANAGTGTAGCCTGAAAGTCATGAACATGNACAGGGTTTTCAACAACATTATAACTGAAATCATCTGTTTTGCCATAAATAAAACCTTTCTTTACTCCTGCACCAGCCATCCACATAGTAAAACAACCCGGATGATGNTCCCTTCCATAATTNTCNGGAGTAAGCCTCCCCTGNGAAAAACTGGTTCTTCCAAATTCACCNCCCCAAATTACCAAGGTGTCCTCCAACAAACCTCTTTGTTTTAGATCCTTAATCAAACCTGCGGTAGCCTGATCCGTGGCTAGTGCTTGTTTTTTAATTTGTGAGGGAAGATTCCCGTGCTGATCCCATCCTGTGTGATACAACTGGATAAATTTNACATCTCTTTCTGCTAATCTTCTAGCTTGCAGACAATTGGCCGCATACGTNCCAGGAATTTTGGCATCTTTGCCATATAGGTCGTAAATGTGCTCAGGTTCCTCTTTTACATTGAGGGCATCTGGGACAGATTTTTGCATCCGATANGCCATTTCGTACTGCTTAATTTGAGAGAGAATCATANTATCATGATAACTGTCAAATTGTAATTGATTCAATTCGTTGATGAAGTTAATGGCTCTTTTTCGATCTCCGTGATCCACCCCATGGGGGTTATTTAGGTATAGGACAGGTTCTTTTCCTGATCTTAATTGCACACCTTGATGGTGAGAGGGAAGAAAACCATTACTCCAAGAGGCGGAATTCAGTGGTTGTGCTCCGGAGTGAGATTTAGAAACCATTACAATAAAATCAGGTAAATCCTTATTGTCGCTTCCAAGACCATAACTCAACCATGACCCTATAGAAGGTCTACCAGTCAGTTGAGAGCCTGTTTGAACAAACATAACTGCAGGCTCGTGATTAATGGCATCCGTATACATCGATTTTATGATACAAAGCTCATCAACGATTTCTGCGGTGTGTGGGAAAAGCTCGCTCACCCATGCTCCTGAGTTTCCGTATTGCTTAAAATCATAGATTGATTTTACAAGAGGATAGGAAGACTGACCTTCTACCATACCAGAATTTCTTTGGGTTTTTTTTAGGGATGGTGGGATTTCCTGACCATGCCATTTTGAAAGTGCCGGTTTGTAATCATAAGTCTCTATCTGGGAGGGACCTCCACTTTGAAAAAGATAAATCACCCGCTTTGCCTTTGGAACGAAATGTGGGGTTTTCCGTTCTAAAGGATTCATATGTGGGAGGGTATTTTGAGCTGAGCCAAAAGTGGGACCCAAAATGGAAGATAACGCAATAGAACCAAATCCCAGAGATGATTTCTTTAAAAAATCTCGCCTTGTAGTTACTTCTATTCTGTGTTTTAAAAAATCGTCCATTCTTCTTTAATTAATTTATGGTTATGGCTTCGGCCGTATTCATCATTCCACTTATCACTGTGGCCAAAGCAGCCATATTGACTACCTCTATCTTAGAATTCATTGGTTTCTCTCCTGTCTTAAGATAGGCAAGGGCTTTGCTTTGGTTTTTAGAGAATTTTTCTTTTTCCTCATTATAAAATCTTAGAAGGATTTCTAATTCTCCGACTCTGATAGTCCTTCCTATAATTTTTCTGAAAAGGGTACTCAATTTTTTGTCTATACTTTTTTCCTTGGACAAAATAGAGTTTTCAGCCATCACGCGGGCAGCTTCAATAAATTGTGGGTCGTTTAACAACAACAATGCCTGAAGAGGACTACTGGTCAAAGTTCTTTTTACTGAACACAAATCGCGGTTGGGTGTGTCAAAAATAAGCATAGAAGGAGGAGGTGCAGATCGTTTCCAAAAGGTATACAGACTTCGCCTGTATAGGTTTTCATCCTTGTCGTGCTGGTAACGGTACCTCCAAGACTTATCACTCAAATCCCATAGGCCAGAGGGTTGGTAGGGGTAGACGCTCTTCCCTCCAATTTTGGGAACTAAGAGTCCACTGACTTTTAGTGCATTATCACGAATCATCTCAGCCGACATTCTATGAGAAGGCCCTTTTGCCAAAAGATAATTTTCTGGATCAATATTTACCAAATCTTCCCTTCTTTTAGATGCTTGCTTAAAGGTAGCAGAACTTAAAATTTTCTTATGTAGTTTTTTTATATCCCAACCGTTGTCCATAAAATAATTGGACAACCAATCCAGCAATTTAGGATGTGAAGGAAGTCGCCCTTGATTACCAAAATCATCACTAGAAGATGTTAGTCCTTTACCAAAGTGCATTTGCCAAATTCTGTTTACAAAAACCCTGGCAGTAAGTGGATTCCTTCGATCAAATAGCCATTTTGATAAACCCAGTCGATTTTTAGGTAGTTGTTTGTCAAATTCCAAAATCACCTCCGGTGTATTAGGAAAAACTTCTTCGCCAATCTCATTGTATAACCCCCTGTTTAGAACATAGGTTGGTCGGGGACTTTTCATGTCACCCATAATCATCAGTTCAGGGATAGGATCAATTATCCGAGTTAATTTTTTTCTTAGGTTGAGATACTCATCATTTAAAGCCTTATTAGTAGGTTCTATATTTTTGAAAAAGTAATCCTTAAATAACAGCCTTTCTTTAGATAATTCTCCAACTGAAAGTTGATTAAATAAGTTAAAGTCGTTCTGATAGGCTACCTCAATGGCTGTTAATTCGCGATTATAAATTTTTAAATCGTCAAAACCTCCACCATCAAATGCCTTAAGCTTGTGGCTAGAACCAATCTTAAATCCCTCAAATCCATAGGTGTGAATATCTGGCTCAAACAATATGGATTTGTACAATTCGTCCCCCTTTCTTTCAACTGCAGCCTTTTTTCCGTTAATGTAAATCTGAATTCCCCCAACGGATCCTTTTCCATCATAGGTAATAGTGATTTGACTCCATTTTTTTATGGAAATAGGTTGGAGGGTTTCGATCTCAATTGCATTTTGTGGCCATGATCTGGCAATAATGAACTTTAATTTATTGTCATTGATGAAGAAAGAGTAACCCTTAAGCCCTAATCTGATTTGCTCACAATGACCAAATACAATAGACTCTCGGTCTTTATGATCTGCATAGATGGAAAATGAAAGCGTAAAGGGATCTGTCTGATCAAACCAACCTAACTTATCTGGGAGTTTCATCTGTGTATACTCACCTATCAAGAATCCTTTTTGAGGTTGACTCTTATTGATAATAGGCTCATACAGGGTTGCGGATTTTTGCCCTGGAATAAGACTGGAACTGTAGAATGTTTTGGTTTTGCCTTTGGGGACTAATTCATTGAATGGGTAGTGTGCTACCAATCCCCGATTGATGTTTTTTTTGATTTGTTGAATGGCTAATTTTTTTTCGGTATACCAATTTTCAAAGGCTTGCTCATTAAGGGATAGGTTTTGGACAATTTTCTCATTTTGGGATTTAAGATCATTTTTGATATAATCAATGAGGGTTTCTTGCTCGTCATTTGTCAGAAGTAAAGAAGGTCCTGCTACTTGTCCAGGGCCATATCCAGCATGTCCAATCTCGTTAGTATTGTTGAAAAAACTAGAAATTTCATAGAAATTCTTTTGAGTGATAGGGTCGTATTTGTGATCATGGCATCGGGCACATTCCATTGTCATACCCAAAAAAGCTTTACCAAAAGTAATGGTACGATCTGCTACATATTCAGTTCTGTATTCCTCAAAAATGATACCTGCCTCAGAATTTTTTTTATGAAGGCGATTGAATGCAGTGGCAATTTTTTTAGATTGATTGGCTTTTGGGATCAAGTCTCCCGCCAATTGGTAGGTGACAAACTTTTCATAACTCAAATTCTCGTTGAAAGAATTGATGACCCAATCCCTCCAGGGGCTAAAGTCTCTGTGTTTGTCATCCAAGTATCCATCTGAATCTGCATATCGGGCCACATCCATCCATTCGGAGGCCATGCGCTCACCATAGTGGGGTGAAAGAAGAAGTCGGTCGATCAGTTTTTCATAGGCATTAGTCGATTCATCGGCCAAAAAAGAATCGATTTCATTCATTTCGGGAGGAAGTCCAGTTAGTGTAAAACTCAATCGACGGATGAGGGTTTCTTTCTCAGCTTTTATGGAAGGTGAAATATTGACTTCATCCAGTTTTTTCTTCACGAAATAGTCAATTTCATTTTCTATCCACCCATCTTCTATAGTTTTTGGCAATGGATATTTCGAAAGGGAAATCAGTGACCAATGGGGTTTGTATTCTCCTCCTTGATCCATCCATTTTAAAATTGTCGCAATTTCCTGGTCGGAGAGGTTCAAATGCGATTCGGGAGGTGGCATTCGTGTATCGGGATCTTGGGACAATAGCCTATTGGGAATTTCAGATTTTACATCATTAAGGGTCTGAAATTTTTGGTCTGTCTCTTTTAAGAACTTTTCGTTGAAGTCTAATCTTAAATTGGCCTTACGATTTTTAGCATCTGGTCCATGACACACAAAACATTTATCAGATAAAATGGGTTTTACATGGTAGTTGTAGTCAATTTTATCAGGCAACTTCGAAATTTCATTCACCATTTCCTTCGGAATGGTATTCATACATCCACTGACAAGTATTGCTATCAATAAAAAACATTCTGTTTTCGTAAAAAGCAATTGGCGCATCTAGAGTAATTTTCTACCCTAATTTAGATAAAAAAAAACTTCATTCTAAATATTTAATTTAATGCTCGTTTAAAAAGTTTTAATAAATAATCTACTTCACAACAATTTCATCAGCATATATTATAGAGGGTTTTCCAGCATTAATATGCCAACTGGGCATTTTTAATTCACTCTCAGCATGAACTTTTAGGTAACGCCCCTTGGTCTTGCTATATATCGTTTTAAATGTTAAAAAAGGTAGTTTTATAATATCAGGATTTTCTGCTGGATTGGGATTGTGAGGGTTATTAATTTGAATTGGATCACTGTATTTTACTCCGTCTGGTGAAATGGCATAGGTGACAAATTTCGGGAGTATAAGTTGATGCCAATTAGCCTGAGCCTGAACGTTCAGGAAATCCATCTCAATACTCTTAATAGGCATCACAGCTCCTAAATCTAAAATAAAATCCATATGTTTTCCCTTATAAGCAACCCAATTGGCATCTTTTTCTGGAAATCGCCAGGATTCAAAAGCACCAAAAACACCATCCGTCAGACGAGCAAGATTTTCTTTTCCAAAAGTAGGCTTACTAATAGGAATGATTTTTTTCTTAAATGAAATCGCCTGATCCATTTCCTCCATTTTTGTAAACATTCTTTTAAAATTATCTGCATAATCGTCAATTGTAATGGCCCTTTCTCCTATTCTTTGAATGCCTGCTTTTTTGGCACTCGCCACAAATTCCTCAACCTTTTTTTTCATGTATGGTTTGGGAATAACATTACCATTGTCATCGATTTTGTAAAAACTCCCCTTTTCCCCCACCGGAATCTGTCCTGCAATTTGTATTTCCGCAATCAAAAGAGGCAACCTGGCCTCTTTGACTCGGGTCAGTTTTTGTTCATCATCCAATAC
>NZAX01000020.1 GCA_002687665.1 Flavobacteriaceae bacterium | reverse complement strand
GAACCATTTTCTACGTAAAAACTAGAAGTTCGAATCGGACTTAGTAAATGAAATGTCCCAGATGGCTTTCTAACATAAATATTACCCAAATTGTGTCCCCCTGAGATAATAGAGCCAGTTGAGCTGGAGACAAATGATAAAGTTCCTACACTTTGAAATTGCATGTTAGGATCATATTCAACTTTACCATGAACTTCAAAAGTTTTACCGGACATATTAAACTTAGGGTTATCAGTCACCCCAACCCATGACATATCTTTGAAGCTATTATTATCAGAGTCTAGTGTCACAGTTTGATTAGCCTGAGAGAATGAATTGCTGTCAAAAATCACTTTATCATTTGAGCCTGGAGATGTTGTATGAAAGATATTACCCCCTGAAGATGTAGCCCAATGGGAGGAGTAATTGGACCAATTCCCGCTTCCTCCTACCCAGTAATAATCTGATTGTCCAATAACTTGAACCGAAAAAAATAGAAATAATAAAGACTTTATTAGTTTTTTCAATTGTCAAAAAAATCACTGATTAGAAAAATTAGGGACCTAAGTTTTAAATGAACAAAAAAGTATAGTTTAATTGTTAAATTGAATTAACTTATAAGTAAAGAATAATTACGGTAAATAAACAGTAGTAATAGGTATTGATTACATAATTATGTCATAATCGATACAAATATTTTATTTTTGAAACATGTTTTTAGATATAATAGCTCTTTTTGTCTCATTTTTATGCCTTGTCATAATAGTGATGACGATAGGTTCATATCGGTTTCAAAAAGAAATCAATATCCCCTTTGTTATCATTATTCTTTTCGTTGGAATACAACGGTTTCAAAGCTCATTAACTAACCTTAATTTGGTTGAATTAAAATCTCCATTTGAAGAATTCCCTTTATTTGCCTTAATTTTTATTCCTCTTTTTCTATATTTTTTTAAAACCTCCACTGAGGAAAAAAATATATCTCGAAAAGACCTTGCTCATTTTATTTTGCCAATAATTTTGATCTCATTTAAAAAACTTGGATTACTCTCTGATTTTATGAGCAGAGTCATTTTTTTTATGTTTTGCTTTTCATATTGGATACTTATTCTTTTTATAATTATTGACTATTACAAGAAAACGATCTCGAAATACTCTTTCAATAGGATTAATCTCAGATGGTTGATTTTAATGTTTTCAAATGTTACCCTGATTATGTTCTTTCTAAATTATAAGGTGCTCTATTGGGATCTTAACCAATCAGATTCCTCGCTAACAAATTTTTACAGGGGAAGCTCAATTCTATGGGTTATTGCCCTAACATACTTGATTTTAAATCCAGTAATCATCTTTGGAAAAGACTACCTTCTTAATCAATTGACCTTGAAATCTAAACTTGTTAACCCTTGGTATTACAAGACTTTAAAAAAAGTAGATACAAAAGATTTGAATGTTCTAGCCAAAATCAATAAATCAATCCCTGAACTGATATATAAGCTTAAAGTTTTGGAACAAGATTTCAGTTTTTTAAATCAAAATGAAATAAATGCAAAAACACTATTAAATAAATTGAAAATTCCCAATGCTCATTTAAAATTTCTCTTTAAATACCATTGTAAATTATCTATTCACGAATATCTAAATCTTTTAAAGATTGCCCTTTCAATTCAATTAATTAGTAAAGGGTTCTTGAATGGACAAACAATAGATTCCTTATCCAATGCTTGCCATTTCGATTCAAGAATTACATTTTACAAAAATTTCAAAAAATTTACGGCGGTAAGCCCCTCAGAATTCACATAAAATAAAGGAGAAATGATTAAAAACAATATTCATCTCCAATTTCATATTGGTTATATATTTCTTGCGAAACTTTACCAGAGGCAAAATCTGGGCTCAGACCTACTCCACCAAGAGTATTAGATTGGGAATTAGGAAAATAATTAGGACGGAAATAAAAATAGTATTCACCCTTTATTTCTGACTTATTTCTGATGATAACACACTCTTCCTCTTTGCTACAAGAAAAATGAAAAAAAATGATTAATAAGAATATGTACCTTTTCATAGATCCACGTTAACAAATCTTAAAGACCAAAACAAAGAAATTTGCTAAACAAATTTAGTAAATTCACTGCTGACTTGTAGAGCTCTAATTAAGCCTGAATAAAAAATGAAAAAAAATATCACAGACAGCATTCAATTTGGTGAAGGTAATTTTCTTAGGGCTTTCGTGGATTATTGTATACAAATCCTTAATGATAAAACATCTTTTTCAGGGAAAGTAAACATCATTCAGCCACTACCTAAGGGCATGATAGAACAATTGAAAATCCAAAATGGAAAATATAATTTGTTTCACGAAGGAATTATTCAAGGGAAAATAATTAGGGATAGAATGCAGATCAACTGCGTGAAACAAATGAACAATCCCTACCAAGAATTTGACCAATTTTTAGAGCTTGCTGAAAATGAAAATTTAACTTTTGTTTTCTCTAACACTACCGAAGCAGGAATCGTCTTAGATACTAAAGATCAATTTACTGACAAACCACCGCGATCATTCCCTGGTAAGCTTACTCGGCTACTTCATCACCGATACAAAACATTCAATGGTGATCCCTCAAAGGTACTTCACATAATCCCCAGTGAGCTTATAGAACAAAATGGGACCAAACTCAAAAAAATTATTTTAGAGCTTTCCAAAATATGGAAGCTAGAAGACCATTTCATATCCTGGATTAACCAAAACCATTTTTACAACACTTTGGTCGACAGAATCGTTCCTGGTTTTCCCAAAAAAGATCTGGATTTTTACAAGAAGGAGCTGTCCTTCGACGATCAATTAATTGTCACCTGTGAACCTTTTTTCCTCTGGGTCATTGAGGGAAATCCAGAACTTCTCAAAATTTTTCCTATAGATCAATTAAAGGAAATAGACGTTAAAGTTGTCCCCGACTTAGGCATCTTCAGAACTCGAAAAGTAAGAATTCTCAATGGCAGTCACACCACAATGGTACCCGTTGGGCTCCTCCACGGTACTAAGACCGTATCTGATATCCTAAAAAATGATTTCCTGAAAACTTTCCTTTCTCAAACNCTCTTTGATGAAATCATCCCTAGTGTTNATTTGGACAAACAACAATTAAATGATTACGCCNANTCAGTATTAGAACGTTTTTCAAACCCTTTCATNATCCATNAATTAGAATCNATNTCANTAAANTCCATNTCAAAATTTAAGGTCAGGGTTTTNCCCAGTTTAATCTCTTACNTNAGAAAACAAGGNNAAGTTCCAAAAAATTTAACTTTTTCGATGGCTGCGCTGATCTACTTCTACGGNAAAGAAGTTTCAAANCATCCCTACCCTNTCAAAGATGACCCCGAAATCATTGCATTTTTTAATAAAATTTGGAGTNAAANNAATATNGAAAAAGTTGTTCTTGAAACCCTTTCNAATACTGATCTCTGGGATAAAAACCTTGCCNAAATATCCCCTCTGAAGTATTCACTCACTANAGCCCTTAATGCCTTAGCCACCCACGATAAAATAAATGAAGCCTATCAATTTTTCAAATCAATTAGTCATGAGTAGAGCCATCAAAATTAATCCACAAGACAACATGATTGTCGCCCTTGAAAATCTTAAAAAGGGTGAAGTAATTAAAATTGAAGAAAAGCAAATAATCTTGGAGGAAGACATTCAACTTAAACATAAATTCACCCAAGAATCCTTAAAAAAAGGAGACCTACTTGTAATGTACGGTGTCAAAGTTGGAATAGCCAATCAAGAAATTCCAATGGGGGCGGCACTGACCACAGAAAATATGGACAATACTTTCAATAATGACATTAGCTATGATAATATTGGAAAAAATCCAGTCATAAGCCAATCCAAAAATGAAAGATATTTTATGGGTTACCCAAGAAAAGATGGTTCGGCAGGCACCCAAAATATTTGGTTATTCTTTCCTTTAGTTTTTTGCGAAAACAGAAATATAGAGCTGCTCAAAACAATTTTTGAAAGAGAATTCTATCCAGATGAATTATCCGAACACCAAAATTTTCTGAGAACTCTGATTCAAGGAAAAAAAGAAACCATCCGAGTACCTAAAACTATTAATCCCTTCCCTAATATTGAAGTAAGATTCATTACACACAATGCAGGTTGCGGAGGAACTAGATCCGATTCCACAATGTTGGGAAAGCTTTTAGCTGGCTACGTCAATAATCCTAATGTGGTAGGGGCATCGGTGTTAAGTTTGGGTTGTCAAAACTTACAAGCTGATGTTTTCCTAAAAGAACTGAAAAAAATGAACAAAAGCTTTGACAAACCCTTGCTGATATTTGACCAACAAGAAGAAGGAAAAGGTGAAAACTTAATTCAAAAAATAATTCAAGATTCTCTGGTAGAAATCAAAAAAGCCAATGATATTCAAAGGGAAAAAATACCCCTTTCTAGGCTTACCATTGGGTTGGAATGCGGAGGCTCCGACGGCTTTTCTGGCATCTCCGCAAATCCTACCCTAGGGGCATCAATGGACAAACTTATAGCCTTGGGAGGTAGTGCCATACTCTCAGAATTCCCTGAGCTTAGAGGGGTTGAACAAGAACTTGTTGACCGCTGTGTAGATATAAAAAAAGCAAAAAAATTCATTGACCTTATGAGGTCCTATGAAAGTAAGGTCATTTCTTCAGGAACAGATTTTAGTTCCAATCCATCTCCCGGAAACATCAAAGACGGGCTCATCACCGATGCGATGAAGTCTGCTGGTGCAGCAAAAAAAGGGGGCAGTTCAACAATCGTCGATGTGCTGGATTATGGAGAATACTTAAGTGAAAAAGGTTTGAACTTACTCTGCACTCCTGGAAATGACGTAGAGAGCACAACTGCAATGGCAGGCTCGGGAGCTAACCTGATTATTTTCACCACTGGTCTTGGAACACCCACCGGAAACCCTATTACACCCGTTATCAAAGTTTCTTCGAATTCAACGGTATTTCATAAAATGAAAGACATCATTGATTTCGATACTGGTTCAATTATTGAGGGAACCCAATCAATAGAAGAATTATCAGAGAATTTACTAGAGTTCATCATTGAAGTGGCTAGTGGAGAAAATATAACCAAAGCATCCATAAATAGACAATTTGACTTCCTGCCATGGAAGCGAGATATTTCTCTTTAAATTAAATGTTGTGATTTGAATAATCAAAAAACTTGACTATTTTTAAACTTGAATATTAAGAAAATGCATAAAAAACAATCAAAATCTCGTAGAAACTTCATCAAAAAATCTGGAATGATTGGAACTGGTGTCTTTATAGTTCCACGTCACGTTTTGGGTGGAAAAGACTTCACTGCTCCTAGTGACCAATTGGGATTAGCTGCCATTGGATCAGGTGGAAAAGGAACTTCTGACATCAGGAATGCCTATCAAAATGGGAAAAACAGGGTCGTTGCACTTTGTGATGTCGATCCCGTAAATGCCAAAAGCGCTTACACTACTCACGCTGATGTAAATAAATATTTAGATTACAGGGAAATGCTTGAAAAAGAAAAGGATATTGATGCTCTCACCATCTCTACTCCTGATCACAATCACGCCAAAATTGCCTACGATTGTATGAACAGAGGCATTCACGTTTATGTACAAAAACCTCTAACCCATACCATTGCTGAAGCTAGACTCTTGGCACAAACTGCTGAAAAAAACAAAATCGTCACCCAAATGGGTAACCAAGGAGGGTCAAGTATTGGAGTTCCAAAAATTCAAGAGTGGATTGACCAAAACAAAATTGGAAAAGTCCACACTATTTATGCATGGACTAACCGCCCAGTTTGGCCACAAGGGATTAATCATCCCAGTGCAAACATCGCTAAAAAACCCGATTCATTAAATTGGGATTTATGGCTTGGTACTGCCAAATCAAAACCCTATTCTCCTGGGTTACACCCCTTCGATTGGAGAGGTTTTTGGGAATATGGAACCGGTGCTCTTGGCGACATAGGATGTCATACTCTCGATGCACCATATAAAACACTTCAGTTGGGCTATCCAAGCAGCGTAGAATGTACAGCAGCCAACGTATTCAAAAAGATGTGGACCCCTGAATATACCCCAGAAGGATGTCCTATTTCCTCTATCGTTACATTGGAATACAATAATTCCCCACACAATAAAGATGGAATCAAACTCATCTGGATGGACGGAGGTCTTACCCCCACCATTCCCGAGGAAATTGAAGATGAATTCATCATGAACTTCGACATGGGTAACTCAAGTGGAATAATGATGTTAGGCTCTAAAGGCGTAATTACCTCAGAAATTTATGCCAACAATCCAACTTTATATATCAAAGGAGAAGCCCCAGTGGTTTTCGATACAAGCAAACAACCAAATGTAAATGATGTTCACGCTGCCACTTGGACTGAAGCTTGTAAAGCTGGATTCAATAGTATCGAACACAAAAATTTGACCTCTTCATTTGATTATTCAGGACCCTTTACCGAGACAGTAATTATGGGGAACCTTGCACTTCGTAGCAGAGACCTAAGAGAGTTTGTAAAAACACGAAAAAATGGCAGTAAGATGATGAAATACTACGGTAGGAAAAAACTACTTTGGGATGGGGAGAACATGAAAATCAAAAACCTTGAGCAAGCAAATGCCTTTGTAAGCAAAGAATACCGTAAGGGCTGGGGCCTTCCTATTTAATTGGTTTTAGCAGCGGTGCCCATATCAACTCAGGAATAGCAAAATGCTATTCCTGTTTTATTATAACCAAATGAATCAGTCCAATAAATTCATTCAAGTTAAAAATCATTTTGAATCCTTTGGCTATCGAATTGTAGATTTCGATTTTAACCGTCCTTGGGGAGGCTTCTTAGTTATCGATGAAAAACAGGCAAATAAATTTGCAGATCAATTTTTTGAAGACATCACTATTGACAGTCTTAAAATTGGAGGGAAACTCAGTCCCAAATTGCTTATTGTTAATTCAAACGCAAGACTCTCATGGCAATACCATCTCCGAAGAGCGGAGATCTGGCGGGTCTATAAAGGAACTGTCGGTATTATCCGATCCAATGATGACGATCAAAAACCACTACTAACCCTTAATGAGGGGGATCAAGTTAAACTTAAACAGGGTGAACGCCACCGGCTTATTGGGCTAAAACAGCAAGCCTTAGTCGCCGAAATTTGGCAACATACCGACCCCAACAACCCCTCCAATGAGGAAGATATCGTCAGACTGCAAGACGACTTTGGTCGCTAAACTATATCTTTATTTATACCTTTTTGATATCAGTTACAAAGAGTAAATGATCTTTTTAACTTTCTTTAGTAAAACCTCTATTGATTTGATTAAAAATGGAAATAGTGATCGATCATTACCAAATTTGTCTGTTAAATAAAGATCGTATTCAAAAAAAGATTGAGTAACTTATACAAGAATAATTCATCGTTATTGCAAAAAGAAAAAATTGCTTAAAAAGATTCTTATGAAAAGTAAGATTGTTACAAATGAATTTTTGGACACCTAGATGCATAAGATTTTCTATGATTAGAATGACTAGTAAATAAAATTATTATGATAAATAATACTCTAAAAAAAATTCTCATATTATTTTCAACATTCCCGTTGTGGATTTACGCACAGGATCAACCTTTTTTTGTAGCCCCTGAGGGGCAAACTATAGTCAGTGCTGACCTTCACATCCACACCACCTTTTCAGATGGCTCAGTTTGGCCCAACATTAGAGTATCTGAGGCGCTGAGAGAAGGACTTGATCTAATCTCTATTACAGATCACCTAGAATATCAACCTCACCATGAGGACCTTCCAAATCCCGATAGAAATCGATCTTACGATATCGCAAAGGGTAGTGCTAAAAAATCAAAACTTACAGTGATTAAAGGTGCCGAAATAACCCGTTCTATGCCGCCAGGGCATATCAATGCTGTATTCATTGAAGATGCAAATAAACTTTTATTCCCGGATGATCCAACTGCTGGTATTAAAGAGGCCAATCGTCAAAAGGGATTTGTTTTTTGGAATCATCCCAATTGGGAAGCCCAAAGGAAAGATGGAATTGCAAGACTAGACAATATGCATATCGATCTTATTGAAAGAAAGCTGCTACACGGTATCGAAGTGGTCAACTTCACAACTTATTCAGAAGAGGCCATTGAAATTGCACTGGAAAATGACCTTACAATAGTTGGAACTTCAGACGTCCACGGATTAACCTCTTGGGATTTTGACATACCAGAAGGAGGTCATAGACCCATGACATTTATTTTGTGTAAAAACAATAGTATTGAAGAGGTAAAAAAAGCACTATTTGAAGGTAAAACAATGGTTTGGTTCAAAGAGCTAATGATTGGAAAGGAAGAAAATCTTCTTAAAATAATAAAGTCGAATCTTAGCGCCTCACACCCTACCTATAAAGACGATGAATTGATTGCAAAAGTCATTTTAAAAAATTACTCGGCAAATATACTCCACCTTAAATATACTGGCCCCTTTACTTTTCATCAAGATGGCACCATATTCAAAATTGAACCTTACGGTGAAAAAAGTATTGACATAAAGACATTAGAAAACAAACCATCTCTGGAACTACCATTCGAATTACTTAATGGCATTACTGGACGTAAAAAATACCTTAACTTTAAAATCAAAACTAGATAACATATTTAAAAAGATTTTCCTCTAAGCATTTTATAGTTAAACTTTTGATTAAAAACTAATTATTAGCTATAAGCCCAATTAATTATCTATAGAACTCAATTGACTTTTTAAAACAACGAAACCTCTGGTTTAAAATTTTGGAATCAAATAAGACTCAATCCTATCAAAAATTTTAGATGATTCAAAATTTTTCACTACATGGTTTCTACCTGCTTGTCCCATGGACTTGCGTTGGTCTGGATGCTCATACAAATAAACAATTTTATCGCAAAATTTTGAAACATCATTCGGGGGAGTCAAAAAACCAGTTGATTCATTAATCACCTCACCATTGCTACTGACATCGAAGGCAACAATGGGAAGCTCGCTCAAAGAAGCCTCAACAATTACATATCCAAAACCCTCCCACAAGGAGGGCAAAAGAAAGACATCAGAAGACATCAGCAAGTCCTTAGGATTATCTAAAAATCCCAAAAAATGAAAGACATCTTTCAAATCCTTTTCATCAACAATCGATTTTAACCTTGACTCTTGCGAACCTTTTCCCCCAATTAAAAATTCAAAAGGAATCCCCCTTTCTTTTAATTCAATAGCCACGGGGATCAAAAACTCAAAATTCTTTTGAATTTCCAGTCTTCCAAGAGCACCTAATACAATGGAGGATTTTTGCTTAGGTTGGCGAATTTGAAAGTCCTTATTCAAAAAGCTTTTAATGTCAATCCCATTTGGAATAACAGTTATTTTATCTGAATTAACCAAAGAATTCCCATCGGATAAAATTGCTTTTTTTGTCGCCTGTGAATTAGTCAAAATTCCTGTTACCACTTTTTGATACAAATAGCGATTAATAAAATAATTTCTAACACTTCGATCACTTCCCCGTCTATAAATAATATTTTTTACCCCTGCCATTTGTGCGGAAATCCCCCCGCATTTCAAATCACGAGAAAGATTTAAAACCACTGTATCAACCTTGTTTGACCGAAAAATATTCGCTAATTTATGCAGTACAAAAGGATTCAAAACGCTCAAGTTATTTAATACAATATTGAAGACCACTATGTCTTGTTTTTGAGCACGTTCACCCAAAACTGCACCGGGTTGTGTAATAACCATCACGCGATGCCCTTTTAACCTAAGGTACAAGGCCATATCTAGATGCCAGCGCTCTCCTCCCCCCCATTCATCCACAGTATTAAAAAAACAAAATGACTTCAACATTAATAAAATAGTAATCAAGAATAAAAAAAATTATTAAGAGATAAAAGGATCGATCCCTTTTTTGCTATTTCTCAATAATATGTTATTCAAAAGCTCATTTTTTTTAAAATTAAATTCAATTATAAAGGCTATCTAACACACCAGAATCTGGAGTATTGATTAAAAAATTAGGATTGATATATTTTGAATTAGAAAATTTGGATTGGTTAAATCAGCCTGATGATCACAACGTAATAGTTTATTATCTAAAGCTCTAACTTTGATATGATTTGAGTGGGTTATAGGAAAATTAATAAGTTTACGAATAGTTAATAGAGTTTGATTTTTTTAATTTATGATTCTGGTTTCAAGGAACTATTCATATAAAATTTATTTTTTATCAAACCTAAATCATTTAATGATCCATAGTATTTAAATCTAAGATTATTACCATTTTGGTACCGAGATTAAAAGCTTAAAAAATCTAGAATATAGAAAAAACTGTAATGAAAAATTCGGACATTAGTGTGTTGGTCATCCAACAAAAAATGATTGGAGATGTACTGATAAGTACCTTGATCTGTAAAAATCTAAAACTTTGGAAGCCAGAAATAAAGATCGATTTTGTTGCCAATAGGCATACTTTAGATGTAATTCGAAATAATCCATACATTGATGAAATTGTAGTTTTTGAAGACCATTTCAGAAAAGATAAATGGGGGCTATTTAAGTTTTTACAACAGATTCGAAAAAAAAGATATAATTACATCATTGACGCATATGGAAAACTTGAAAGTTTGTTAATCTGTTTATTTGTTTCTGCGAATTATAAAATTGGTTTCAAAAAAAATTACTCATCTTTTTTTTACAATCAAACTGTTAAATTAAAGAGGGTAAAGGAAAATGGGCTTCAATTGTCGATCCAAAACAGGTTTCAATTGTTAGAACCCATAATAAGTGATTTTCCAAAAAACAGTGAAGTTGAAATTCATTTAACTCCAAAAGAAGTAGAAAACAGTAGAGAGCGATTAGACTCCGCTTTGGGCAAAGGGAAAAATGCCATTATGGTTTCTGCATTAGGTAGTAGCAAAAATAAAACATATCCTCTAAAGTATATGGCTCAGTTAATGGATATTGCATTTCAAACCAAACAGCTCCCTTTCATACTAAATTACCACCCAGATCAAGAGGGACAGATTGAGGAACTGATCAATCTTCTCAAACTTCCCACCCAAAAAGCAGTGATAAAATCATTGACCCCAAATTCGTTGAGGGATTATATGGCCACCGCCTATCATTGTATAGCCGTAGTGGGTAATGAGGGAGGGGCAATCAATATTGCCAAAGTATTGAAAAAGCCCACGTTTGCAATTTTTTCTCCATTGATTGATCCATCAGGATGGCATAGCGAAACTCGAAATACGTGTGTGGCAATAAATCTCAAAGAATTTTATCCAGAAGCCATTAATTACAGTCAACACAAAAAAATTTCAAAAGACCCATCAAAAGTGAAAGAACTTTACAAAATGTTAAAGCCTGGACTTTTTAAAAAACAATGGATTGATTTCTTGAACAAGCTTGTTTCTGATTAGATCAATTTTAAAAATAATTTCTGGAACCCACTTCATCCNTTAGAATTNATTTATGGTTTAAATTAAGACATATTTTAGGCCNCTTCTTTGTAGCTTGTTTTAACTTGGATTTAACCTCACNTTACAAATTCTTTAACAAAAAATAAAGTAAATTAGTTATGAAACTATAATAAGCTTCATTTTTGTTTGTTTAATTGGTTTAACCCGCTAGAGTTATTTAAAAACTCGGCGGGTTTTTTATAGATCAAAANAAAGTTTATTGAGATATNTCATATTCATACTCCCAGTCGGGGTCGTCCAATTTATTTATAATATACTTTATAGTAATTTCCTGATTCTTTGAAATTGGTTGAAGCGCCTCGATGCGAATGTGTTTTAAATTTCCCATTTNCTTATCCTTGTCAGACAAAATTGCTTTACAATTCGGTATCTCATGATGATTTATAAAACCACCCATGGGTAAACGAATATATCCGTCTGAAAAACGCTCATCAAAAATATGAGATATGCCTAGGTCAAAACCTTTAGGTATATCTCGAGTAGCGAAAACACCCAGCCCTTCAATTTTACTTTCCTTGATGGTCAAAAAATCAGGTAAAGGGCGCCAAGTTGTTTTTTTTATCATGAATATTTTTTCTTTAGATATTTAAAATCAAAAGGTATACNGGATACCACTGCNTATTTAAATATTTTCAAAGTAAAATTTATTTNGCCTAGCAATGTAAAACTTTGAGAATTCATATACTAAAAATAATCATTTTACTTTTAAACCTTCTTCTAAAACTGCCTCANTATCGACCTCAANACAGGTTCATAGGCATCAGCATAACGCAGCATTCCAAGATCACTGGGATGGGAGCCATCTGTTGCTGCTTCCCCATCATGGCCTAACAGATGATCCCCATCCAAGTAATACAGGTTTCCTAAACCTGCATCAATTAATTCACTGTAAGATTTTTTAAGTGCTGCTCGGCTCTTTTGATGACGTGATTTTCTATTAGGAAAAAATGAAGTGTTTGTAAAACTTCGGTCCTCCACGAGAAGGATTGGTGTTTTCTTGTGCGTCTCTCGTAATTTTTTAACAAAGGGAACCGTTCGATCTGTGATAGTCATTTCGTTCATATTAGGCAAGCAGTCAATTACATAGACGCAAGGATCTTGCTCAGCCAACAAGGCTGCTACCTCAATCTCCATTCGTCCATTGCCTGAGAATCCCAAGTTGATAGTAGGACGCCTCAACCTCCTACCCAAAATGGCAGGAAAAGCCATGCCAGGACGCGATGCACATGCACCATGCATGATCGAAGTCCCATAAAAAAGTATGGGTTTCTCCTTTCTGGGAGTCAATGCCTTAAAAGATTCCCCTTTAGGTACCCCTACCTCCAATGAATTTACTCCATTAAACAACGGTAAATAAAGTGTATACCTCCTGGATCCAGGGCTTAAATCTTTGGCAATCGCGGTTTCCATTTCTTGTTTATTTGGCCTTACAACGCTCACCCAGCGATCCATTCCCGCATTATCATTGGCATACAAATCCAAACCGCTTACTCCTGTGGCAGGCATATGTGACATCGCTAATCGCTCCAAATACAGATTATAGCGGATATAAATATTGGGGGAATCCGTCAAAAAACGCATACACATACCGGCCGAATGTCTTGAAAGATCCCATACCGCCTCCCGAACCATTCCCTCTGCTTTGGAAGGAAATCGGTCAAAATATCTTTGCGTATTTGACCAGCCTTTTCCCTCTACACCGATTTCTTTTACATCATACCAATCTATTTCATCCTCCGATATCAATGGTTTTTGTGCAAATAACGCCGGGGATAGACCTAAGGTGATCGCACCTCCCAACAATTGAGAAGTAAATTGGCGTCGGTTGTAATGCTGTGTCTTCATAAATAATCTTTTTTCGTTTTGTCTCTTAAGATCATTAATATTTACCCATTCGCATTTATAACCTATTGTTTTAAAGACATCAAAAAATCTATTCCAAGG
>NZAX01000019.1 GCA_002687665.1 Flavobacteriaceae bacterium | reverse complement strand
CCTATCAAATTGCTCCTGACAGTACTTCCAATGCTAACCAAATGCATTTATCAATTCATTCTAAACCTCCCGGATTTAAAGTAAAGGTTTTGGTGTTTAAATCTAATTATTACCCTTCTAACAACAGCTCTTTTTTTTCAGGAGATATAAATAAAACTTCAGAAATTCCGATACAAGATTATAAGATAAGATCCGATGGAGCCGAAATTCAACCTTATGGTTCCCCAACAGATTATTTTGAGTTTATCGACGCATCAAAACTACAATCACCACTTTCGGAATCTAGCTTTGAAAAGCACCATTTAAAGGAAAAAAAATTCTTATTGGGAACAGACAAATACGGTAGAGATATGTTAAGTCGATTGATCATAGGATCTAGGATATCTCTTTCCGTTGGGTTTATTGCTGTATTTATTTCACTTTTGATAGGTGTTTTTTTGGGCGCTTTGGCTGGGTTCTATGGAGGTTATTTGGATAGAGGAATTGTCTGGTTAATTAATGTTTTCTGGTCCATTCCTACTTTGTTGATTGTGATTGCTATTACTTTGGCTTTGGGCCGAGGTTTTTGGCAAGTTTTTATCGCTGTGGGATTAACCATGTGGGTAGAGGTAGCTAGAGTCGTAAGAGGTCAGGTTTTGTCCCTAAAGGAGAAGACTTTTGTAAAGGCTGCTAAAACACTAGGATATGGTCAAATAAGAATCATATGGCATCATATTCTTCCAATGCTAATTCCTCCTTTAATCGTCATATCAGCAGCCAATTTTGCAAGTGCAATCTTGATTGAAAGTGGACTGAGCTTTTTGGGGATTGGCACTCAACCCCCCGTGCCGAGTTGGGGGGGGATGGTAAAAGATCACTTCAGGTATTTGCTATTGGGAAAACCTTATTTGACATTATTGCCAGGACTGGCCATAATGAGTTTGGTTTTGGCATTTATGACACTAGGTAACAGCCTCAGAGATATTTTAGATGTAAAGCATTAGGCTTACCAATCATTGAGTCTATTGGCATCGAAGTTTAAATGCATAAAAATCATTATGCTGAAGGCTAAAACGCTTGACCCGCCATAACTAATGAAAGGGAGAGGAATTCCAATTGTGGGAACAATGCCCAAAGACATCCCAATATTAATAAAAAAATGTGTGAAAATAAGTCCGGCTATTCCATATGAGAAAATTCTTCGAAATTTGTTTGTTTGTTTTTCAGCTTGAAAAATAACTCTGAAAATGAGCAAACAAAAAAGAAAAATTAGAAAAAAACTTCCCAAAAACCCCCATTCCTCTCCTATTGTACTGAATATATAATCAGTATGTTGCTCTGGAACAAAATCACCTTTAGTCTGGGTACCCTCCAAAAACCCTTTGCCCTTTAAACCTCCTGAACCAATTGCAATTTTAGATTGATTGATATTATAACCAACCCCTTTAGAATCAATCTCTTTTCCCAAAACTAGATTGATCCTATCACGGTGGCGTTGTTCAAAAACATTTTCAAAAATGTAATTAACTGAGTATGAAAATCCAATTGAAACTATTAGTAAAATCAGAAAAGGGAAAANTTTTACTTTTGGATAAATCTTTTTGAAAATAAAGAACATTAAAAANAATAACATTNTNATAATTCCAATGACCACANCAAAAGGAAAANTTAGGGNAANAAAAAATAAGGTAAATANAGNGAGAAAAATAATTAAATAGGCATAATTAAGTCCTTCTCTAAACAATGGAAAAAAGAAGGCACCGAAAACCAAAGCAGAACCCGGATCAGGTTGAAGAATAATAAGNATAAAGGGAAAGAGAATATATGCACCAATTTTAAATATTGTTCTCCAGGTCTTAAGATCCGATTGAAACTTACTTAAAAGGCTCGCGATTATCAATGCAGTAGTTACTTTGGCCAGCTCTGAAGGTTGGAAACTTATTCCACCAAGATTATACCAAGAGGTTGCACCCGAAACCGTCTTCCCAAAAACAAAAAGACCTAACAAAAGCACAATGCTTAAGGCGTAAGCCAACGAAGCGAATTGCTCAAAAAATTTACTGTCTACTGTAAGAATAATTATGCCAATAAAAAGGCTAAAAATTATAAATAACAGCTGCTTTCCAATAGCTTGAGTCAAGTCAAAAAGGCCTCCAGATGTNTCAGTAAAGGTGGCAGAGTAAACATTAACAACACCAAAAATTAATAGCAATAAATAAATTAACATTAATGTCCAATCAAGCCGGTAAATTATATTTTTATTCATTGATCACAAANTGTTCTCCTGAATAAGGTTTTTCGTATTCTGCTATCAAACTCCCATTTAACATTTTGTTTTCCAACCATTTTCTTTTGACATCTCCATTGAGGTATTTTTCAATCATCAAGCTTGCAATTGGGGCGGCCCACCTTGCCCCCCAATAACCGTTTTCCACATANACNGCAATTGCAATTTTNGGATTNTCTTTTGGAGCAAAAGCGATGAAAATGGAATGGTCNGTNAGTTGGGTTTTTACGCCATTTATTTTCANAAAATTTTCGACGGTTCCTGTTTTTCCACAGACATNGATTCCCTTGATTTTGGCAACTTTTGCAGTCCCTCTTTCTACTACCTGATGCAACCCATCAATAACTGTTTCAAAGTGNATGGAATCAATAGAGGNNTATTTTTTTTCATATACTTTATTTAAAGAGTTATTGCTCACAGATTTAAGGAAATGAGGTTGAATAAAATANCCCCGGTTAGCAATTGCNGAAGTGAANTTTGCCATTTGAATNGGGGTTGTGAGTATTTCACCTTGACCAATGGCATTTGAGATAACTGTTGCAGATTTCCAGCCTCCTTTTTTATACCAATAGTTGTAATAATCTGCNTCTGGAATAAAACCTTTTTTNCCAACNGGTAAGTCATAACCTANGAAGTTNCCTAAACCAAAACTCTTTAAATGTTGATTCCAAATATTCATTCCATCCTCAATGTTTTCCCCAGCTTGGTCTATAATTTTTCTNTAAATNTTNNCNAAATAAGTATTACAGGATCNATAAATNCCAGAGNNNAAGTTGTTACTGGTTCCATTTTCGCAATGACATTCCATAAACATTCCACGGGAGTAGAAATGACCTTTTTGACATAAATATTCATTCTCNGGGTCNATTACTTTNTCTTGCAGTGCAATAAGTGCATTGAGTGCTTTAAAGGGAGATCCAGGAGGGTATTGAGCCTGGAGACCCCTGTCGAATAGTGGTTTTCCAATGGTATCCAACACCAGTTTTCGAAAATTTTTGGATCGTTTTCTTCCAACTAGTATATTGGGATCATAGCTGGGAGCTGAAACCAAAGCAAGCACCTCCCCGGTTTTAGGTTCTATGGCNACAATACCTCCTTTTTTGTTTTGAAATAATTCTTCACCGTATTGCTGAAGTTCCCTTTCAATGGTAAGATAAAGGTTTTGCGAACCTTCCACAGGGACATCATACTTTCCCTTCTCATAGGACCCTATTATTCTATTAAAACGGTCTTTTTGATAAAATTTCTTACCCTTTTTCCCTCTTAAAAGGTTTTCATAATATTCCTCTATCCCCTGTCTACCTATCGATTCTCCCAAGCTGTAGTAATTGTCTTTTTTCATATCGTTTCTATTTACCTCACTCACATAGCCCAATAAGTTTGAAGCGATAGAAACAGGATAGTTTCTGACTGAGCTTTTTGATATAAAAAAACCTGGGTATTTCCAAATCTTCTCCTGAATTATGGCATTGCGTTCTTTCGAAATCTTTCCAACAATTATAGAAGGAAGTTTCACTGAAAAAGTTCTGGCAGAATTGATTTTTTCATTAAGCTCAACTTTTGAAACTTCTAATATTTTTGAAAGTTCAAGGGTGTCAAAGGANGTAATATTTTCNGGAATAGCCATTAAATCATAAACAGGCTGGTTAGAAACCAAAAGTTTATGGTTTCTATCGNAAATATAGCCACGNTCNGGAAATAAGGAATTTTCAATCACAGCATTNCCATCTGANAGNATTTTNTAGGATGAATTGAGTATNTGTAAACTGATCANTTTTCCTNTAAAAACTANAGCAGATAAAACAGTTACAGCCGGTAAAAAAATACGCCTAATCATTTTTTTCTATAAATAATCCCAAGGAAATGAATACCATTATAAAGGTAAAAAAAGATGTAAAAAGAGTGTTTTTTAGAATGGTAATAGTGTTATTAAAACTAAAGTAGACAACGCTGTATAGGACTAAATGGTGAATAACTACCATCAATATAAGATACATTAATCTTTGACTTAAGAGACTTCCCCTTATCATTCCCATAGGAACATCATAATTAACTCCAAAAGAAAATTTAATGATGGATAGTCTCAAAAAAGCTATGGTTAATGTGGCTATGGTATGACCTCCTGATCCTTGTGTCAATAAATCGAGCAGCAGACCCATAACAAAACCCACAATGATTAATAAAGTTGGGTTGCCGTCCAATCGGTATACAATTAAAAACAAAATATAGAGGTTAGGATTGATGAACCCAAATAAATTAATATTATTCAGTAAAAAAGATTGCAGAAAAAGCAAAAGAAAAAACTGAAAAATGTATAAAATATTATCGCGATTCATTTTTCAGTTGATTGAGTTGATCCTTCATTTTGTTTTTTAAAACATAAACAAACTCTTTTTGGGTAAGGTTACTAAACAGCTCAATATCAATATCATAGTAACCCTCAAGCTTGGGTCTTTTAAAACTAGAAACCTTACCAATTGGTATCCCATAAGGGAAATAATCTGACATACCACCAGTGACTATGGTGTCACCGACCAGAATGGGATTTATGGTTGAAACATCGTCTAATTTCATTTTTTTAGGATGGTTACCTTGCCAAGAAAGAGATCCATAAGCGCCGTTCTTTTTAAAGCTCGCATTGATTTTTATATCTCGATGTAATATGGAAATCACACTTGAAAAATTGGCAGTAATTTGATTGACAATGCCTACGATACCATCGCTGGAAATTACTCCCATTTCTTTTTCTATTCCATCCAGGTATCCCTGATCTATTATTAAGTAATTTCTTGCACTTTGATAATTATTTTTGATAATTCTTGCTCCTATAACTTGAAAAGCAAAATTATCGATGGCTTGATCTTTTAGGGCTTCCTCAGAAAAAAGAATTAATTCTAGTCCCTTAAGCTTAATATTTTCTGCAATTAGTTTTTCGTTGCTACTAGCAAGATCAAGATAATTTGAAATATTCTTCCCAGCTAGATTGAGGTTGCTTGAAAGAACAAGTGCTGCATTACTAAAAATGGATTGGTGGTAAAAACTTCGTTGATTTAAAAAAAGAAAGGATATTATCAATAAACCAATATATAATAAAGCGTTTTTGTACTTAAGTAGGGCATTGACGAGCTGCCGCATGAGTCATTATTTGATCAAAATGGTTTTATATCGCTCGATATTTTTTAAGGTAATTCCAGTTCCTCTTACAACTGCCTGTAATGGGTCTTCAGCAATATAAACAGGTAGATCGGTTTTTCTTGAAAGTCTAACATCAAGTCCTCTAAGGAGAGCTCCGCCACCCGCAAGATATATTCCTGTATTATAGATATCGGCAGCCAATTCTGGAGGGGTTTGAGATAAAGCCTCCATAATGGCCTCTTCAATTCTAATTATTGATTTATCTAGGGCTTTNGCAATTTCAGTGAACGANATCATTGCCTGTTTGGGTTTTCCNGTAACCAAATCTCTTCCTTGNACTGACATTTCATCGGGAGGGTTTTCAAGATCTTCAATTACAGAGCCAATTANNATTTTNATTTTTTCAGCAGTTCGTTCACCCACATATAGGTTATGTTTGCTTCTCATATAATTAACNATGTCATTNGTAAAAACATCACCTGCAATCTTGACTGATTTGTCACATACAATTCCAGATAGGGCTATAACGGCTATTTCTGTAGTCCCCCCTCCGATGTCAACAATCATATTTCCCTTGGGTTGCATTATGTCTATGCCTATTCCAATGGCTGCTGCCATAGGCTCGTGAATCAAATAAACCTCTTTGCCATTAACGCGTTCAGCAGATTCTTTTACAGCTCTCATTTCAACCTCTGTAATTCCAGAGGGAATGCAAATAACCATTCTTAGTGAGGGGGTAAAAAATTTTTTTTTAAGAGTGGGTATACTTTTGATCAAGGTATTGATCATTTGCTCTGAAGCATTAAAGTCGGCGATGACACCATCTTTCAAGGGTCTGATAGTCTTAATATTTTCATGGGTTTTTCCATGCATCATACTGGCTTCATCTCCTATGGCTATAATTTTGTTAGTAGTTCTATCTATAGCAACTATCGAGGGACTGTCTACCACTACTTTGTCGTTGTGGATTATTAATGTATTCGCAGTACCTAAATCTATTGCGATTTCCTCTGTTAGGAGTCCCATAACTTGTTAAGTTTATTTGGGTCAAAGTTATGAAAATTAATGCTTAAAATGACGCGTACCAGTAAAGACCATTGATAAATCATTTTCGTTGCAATAATTTATGGATAGTTGGTCTTTGATTGATCCTCCTGGCTGGAGGATACTTCTGATTCCTGTTTTGTGAGCAATCTCAACACAATCTGGGAAAGGGAAGAATGCATCACTTGCCATTACAGCACCATTTAAGTCAAAATTGAAGTACTTAGCTTTTTCAACTGCTTGGTTCAATGCGTCTATTCTCGAAGTTTGTCCTGTGCCTGAGGCCAGTAATTGACTATTTTTTGCCAAAACAATTGTATTCGATTTGGTATGTTTACAAATTTTTGAGGCAAAGATTAAGTCTTCAATTTCTTGCTCATTAGGCTTTTTGGTAGTTTTAAAGTCTAGTTCTTTTGCGTTATCTGTTTTGGAATCTCTTTCCTGAACAAGTATTCCGTTTAGACAACTTCTGTATATGGTTGAAGGCAAAGGGATATCTTTTTGAACTAATATAATTCTGTTCTTTTTTTCCTTAAGCAGCTTCAGAGCTTCTCCTTTGTAGTTAGGGGCAACAATAACCTCGCAAAATAGGCTATTGATTTCATTCGCAGTCTCTAAGTCAATGGATTTATTGGTAATCAATACGCCACCGAATGCGGATACAGGATCACCGGCCAGAGCGTCCAGATAGGCCTCTTTGAGATTAGGGCGGGTAGCAAAGCCACATGCATTATTGTGCTTAAGAATGGCAAAGCTACAATCTCCGTTATAAAATTCGAGCATGAGACTAACTGCTGCATCAATATCCAAAAGATTGTTGTAGGAAATTTCTTTCCCATGAATTTGCTCCAAAAGGTCGGATAAAGGGCCAAAAAAATGACCTTTTTGATGAGGGTTTTCACCATAGCGAAGGGTTTTGGCAGTCTTGATACTCAATTTGAGCACTTTCTCCTCTTGGTTAAAATGGTTAAAGATGGCAGCGTCGTAATGTGAGGAGGTTTGGAATGCCTTTACGGAATACCTTTTCCTTTGAGTTATGTCTGTAACGCCATTGGATTGGGTGATAATGTCTAGAAAATCTTCGTAATCTTTTTTGTCAGAAACGCAAAAGGTGTCTTTAAAGTTTTTTGCAGCAGCTCTTATAAGAGCAATACCCCCTATATCAATTTTTTCTACAATTTCTTCTTCGCTACCACCAGTAGCAACAGTATCTTCAAATGGGTATAAATCAACAATCACCAAATCGATCTGTGGGATTTCATATTCCTCCAGAGCCGTTTGATCATCAGAAACTTCTTGACGATTCAAAATTCCCCCAAAAACCTTGGGGTGTAATGTCTTTACTCGACCTCCCAAAATAGAAGGGTAACCCGTTACATCCTCAACTGCAGTAACTTCATAGCCCATTTCACGAATAAATTTTTCCGTACCGCCGGTGGAGTAGAAGGTAACCCCTTGTGAATTTAATTCATGAATGATGGGCGCCAATCCTGTTTTGTCAAAAACA
>NZAX01000018.1 GCA_002687665.1 Flavobacteriaceae bacterium | reverse complement strand
TTTTCATTATTATTTTTCAAAATATCCCCACATTATCAGGAAAAATAGAAATGGCGTTGCGGTTCTTGATGGCTCAGAGACCCAAGAAGAAATGAAATATCTAGGAAGAGATATCTTACAATATTACGGATTAGGATGCCGAAACGTATCCAAGCTTTATTTATCCAAAGGTTTTAACCTGGATTTGGTTTTTGAAGGTTTATACCCTTATGCTAATATTATTGAAATGAATAAATATGCCAATAATTATGACTATAATAAGGCAGTCTACTTAATAAGTGAATTTGACTTTGTTGAAAATGGATTTTTTATGCTCAGAGAAAACCAAGCGATTTCCTCTCCCATAGGCACTTGTAATTACGAATATTATGAAGGATTTGAAATATTAAAAAAACATTTGTTGGATCAACAAGAAAACATTCAATGTATTGTTTCCAAGGCAGACATTCAGGGTGCCATTCCTTTTGGGCAAGCTCAAATCCCAAATCTTTGGGATTATGCTGATGGAGTAGATACGCTGGAGTTTTTGAATCGTTTGTAATTGTAACTCTTTTAGTTTGAGATTTTGTTAAAAAATTTAATAAAATTTAACCTCTAATCAGTTGATAATTGAACTGATCTTTTGATATTTGCACTTTGAAAATTGATATGAAAAAACACAATTTCAGCGCTGGCCCTGCCATTCTCCCTCAAGAAGTTATTAAGGAAGCCGCCAAAGCCGTTTTAGAACTGGATGACATCGGTTTATCTTTGATTGAAATATCGCACAGAAGCAATGAATTTAAAGCCATTATGGAAGAGGCTTGTTTCCTCTCCCTAAAACTTTTAGGATTAGAGGGTAAAGGCTATAAAGCCATTTTTTTGCAAGGAGGAGCCAGTTTACAATTCTTAATGACTGCATACAATTTGTTGGAAAACAAAGCAGGTTATGTCAATACAGGCACTTGGTCTACAAAAGCCATTAAAGAAGCAAAAATGTTAGGAGAGGTCATAGAGGTCGCTTCTTCTAAAAATGCCAATTTCAATTATATTCCCAAGGGATTTGAGGTGCCCCAAGATTTAGATTATTTACATTTGACTACTAACAACACCATTTTTGGTACCCAATACAAAATACTCCCTAATACCGAAGTGCCTTTGGTAGCAGATATGAGTTCTGATATTTTTTCAAGACCCTTTAATTATTCAAAATTCGACATGTTTTATGCTGGAGCGCAAAAAAATATGGGGCCGTCTGGTGTTACTTTGGTTGTAATCAAAAAATCTTCCTTTAATAAAGTAAGTAGGGTTATCCCCTCAATGTTAAATTACGAGGTTCAGTCCAATGCAGAAAGTATGTTCAATACTCCCCCTGTATTTCCTGTTTATACAGTATTATTAAATCTTCGTTGGATTTCAAACAATGGTGGTTTGGATGGCGTGGGAGATAAAAATCAAAAGAAAGCATCCTTGATATATGAAGAAATTGACCGAAATCCTTTATTTGAGGGTTTCGCTCTTTCAGACGATAGAAGCAATATGAATGCTACCTTCAATTTAAAGAATGATAAGCAAACTGAAATTTTTGATTCCCTTTGGAACCAAGCCAATATCAGTGGGTTAAAAGGTCACCGCTCTGTTGGAGGGTACCGTGCTTCCATATATAATGCATTACCCATTGAGAGTGTTAAAGTTTTGGTGGACTGCATGCAAGAACTCGAAAGAAAAGCCTAACCAATAAATCTATAATGAAAATATTAGCAAACGATGGCCTTTCCCAATCCGGTATAGATATTTTGAATGAAGCCGGTTTTGAGGTCATTACAACCAATATCGCTCAAGAACAATTGATCCCTTACATCAATGATCATAAAATTACGGTTCTTTTGGTAAGAAGTGCAACCACTGCAAGGAGAGAATTAATTGATTCCTGTCCAAGTTTAAAAATTATTGGTCGTGGTGGAGTAGGAATGGATAATATAGATGTAGAATATGCACGCGAAAAGGGATTGAGTGTAATCAACACCCCTGCCGCATCCTCTTCCTCTGTAGCTGAATTGGTTTTTGCACATCTTTTTGGTGGTGTAAGATTTCTTTTTGACTCCAATCGTAATATGCCTCTTGAAGGAGAATCCAATTTTAAAGGCCTAAAAAAGGCCTATGCCAAAGGAATTGAATTAAGAGGTAAAACAATCGGAATTATTGGATTTGGAAGAATTGGTCAAGAAGTAGCTAAAATAGCCCTTGGTGTAGGTATGAATGTTTTAGCTGCCGATAAATATATGGACGCTGCAGAAATTGAGGTTTCCTTATTCAGCGGGGACTCCCTGAAACTATCCATTGAAACTGTTTCAATTGAAAGTGTTTTAAAACAATCTGATTTCATAAGCTTGCACGTTCCCGCACAAAAGGATTATGTAATTGGTTCTAAAGAGTTTAGTATGATGAAAAAGGGATCAGCCATAATTAATGCTGCTCGTGGTGGTGTTATTGACGAGGTTGCTTTGGTCAGTTCCCTGGATGAAAACAAATTGGCTTTTGCCTGTCTGGATACTTTTGAGAAGGAACCCAAGCCAGAAGTCAAATTATTGATGCATCCGAAAATATCCTTGACTCCACACATTGGAGCAGCTACTTTAGAAGCTCAAGACAGAATTGGTGTTGAGTTAGGGCAGCAGATTATTTCAATACTAGGATAAAATTATATGGTCAAACGCCTAAAGAAGAAATGGGGAATTACCTCCAATAGGCAATTGGTAGTAATTTTCGTTGTTTTTGCAATTACTGGTTCGGTTAGTGCAAAATTAGCAACCCCCTTTCTAGAACTTATATGTGTTCAACCTTCAGATTTTGTTGAAGTTCCTATGGGGAAACTTATTTATACTCTTTTAAGGATACTGATCATCTTCCCCATTTACCAGATTCTACTTATTTTGGTAGCAACCGTATTCTTTCAATTCAAGTTTTTTTGGGAATTTGAAAAGAAAATTCTAAAACGAATGGGGCTCAAATTCCTTTTTAAAAAAAACAAAGATTAGATCAAACTTGAGGAAACCAATTTTAGGAATTCATTACGGGTGTCCATTTCTTTAAATGATCCTCTAAAGCCTGAAGTCGTGGTAGTAGAATTCTGTTTTTGAACTCCTCTCATCATCATACACATGTGTGAAGCCTCAATAACAACACCCACTCCAATAGGTTCCAAGGTTTCATTGATACAGTCTAACACTTGCTCAGTCAACCGCTCTTGAACTTGTAATCTCCTTGAAAAAACATCGACTACTCTTGGAATTTTACTCAAACCAACAATCTTCCCATTAGGAATATATGCAATATGAGCTTTACCAAAAAAGGGTAACATGTGATGCTCACAAAGTGAATAGAGTTCTATGTCTTTAACAATTACCATTTCATTATAATCTTCATTGAAAATGGCATTTTGCATAATTTGCTTCGGTTCCATTTCATAACCTTCTGTTAGAAATTTCATCGCTTTGGCTGCTCGCAATGGAGTTTTTTTTAGACCTTCTCTATCAGTATCTTCTCCAAGTAAATCGATGATTCTTTCAAAATTAATTTTGATCTCGTCAGCAATTGGTAGAGTATCGATTTTGAAATTGTCGTTCATTATTATNTTGAATATTGTTTNAAAATTGATTTAAATTTTTTGATTTTTGGGGTTATAATAAATTGACAGTAAGGTTGCTCTTTGTTTTGGTTGTAGTATTCATGGTGTTCAATCTCTGCAGGATAAAAAGGGCATTCGGTATNAATTTNAGTAACAATGGGGTTATCAAAGATACCCTCTCTTTGCATTTGATCGATACAATCCTCTATTTGTAACTTTTCTTCCATGTTGTTGAAGAAAACCGCAGAACGATATTGAGAACCAACATCATTTCCTTGCCGGTCAAGGGTGGTAGGATCGTGCGTCAAAAAAAATATTTCCAAAAGTTCACCGTAAGTAACTATATCATGATCATAAAGTACCTTTATGGTTTCTGTATGTCCGGTATTGCCATTGCAAACCTCTCTATAGGAGGGGTTTTTTATGTGTCCTCCCATATAACCAGGAATAACTTCAATAACGCCTTTAATCCTCTGAAATATGGATTCTGTACACCAAAAACATCCTCCAGCAAAATAAGCAAGCTTAATCATTTTAAATTTTGTTTATCAAATATAGTAATTTATTAAACAAAATAAATATTGATTACACAAAATAAATTACCAGGCTGAAAAAATGAACTTAATATTAAAAAAAGCTAATTTTAAATCATGAAAGGGATCATTTGCAATAATCTTTTTAAGAGTTATGGTGATTTGGAGGTACTTAAAGGGATTGATCTGAAAATAGAATCAGGAGAGGTTGTTGCCATAGTTGGGCCTTCCGGTGCAGGAAAAACAACACTTTTACAAATCTTGGGAACCCTGGAAAATGCAGATNCCAATACCAACACNAATATAAAGATTGAAGGTNTTTCAATCCAAGAAATGAGTCCNGTTCNTATGGCTGAATTCAGAAACAAGAATTTNGGTTTTATTTTTCAATTNCATGAATTGCTTCCTGAGTTTACAGCCCTTGAAAATGTATGCATGCCAGGTTGGATAGGNAATAATNATAGNAACAAATTAAAAGATAGAGCAACAAGCNTACTCAGTCAAATGGGGATTTCAGATCGTGCTCACCATAAACCCCAAGAATTATCCGGTGGAGAGCAACAGCGTGTTGCTGTTGCCCGTGCTTTGATCAATGACCCAAAAATTATTTTTGCCGATGAACCTAGTGGTAACCTTGACTCTGAGAACGCAACTTCCTTACATGAAATTTTTTTCAAACTACGGGATCAAACTGGTTGTACTATGGTCATTGTTACTCACAATGATAAGTTGGCAGAAATGGCCGATCGAAAGATTATAATTAAAGACGGTAAAATTATTTCATGAATCTAAANGACCTTAAATCTTTTTTGGATTTTAAATCCCAACAATACGAATCAATCGAATTTATAACCCACGACCCAATTCAAATCCCGCATCAATTTTCCCACAAAAAAGATATAGAAATCGCTGCTTTTCTAAGTGCNACCATCGCCTGGGGAAACCGAGTTAGTATTCTTAAAAGTGCTCAAAGGATAATGGACCTGATGGATGCCGCCCCTTATGATTTCATNATCAATCATCAAGAAAACGATTTTAAAAACTTTAATGGTTTTGTTCATAGAACATTTAACGGTCAGGACTTAAAATATTTTGTTAGGGCTTTACAAAATATTTATAAAAACCACGGTGGCCTTGAAAGACTTTTTTCTATATCAAAAATCAACCTTCAAGANCGCATTCATCAATTTAAAAAGACTTTTTTTGAACTCGACCACCCGTCCAGAACCCAAAAACACGTCTCTGATCCCCTAAAAGGCTCTGCGGCAAAAAGAATCAATATGTTTTTACGATGGATGGTTAGATCTAATAAAAAAGGGGTTGATTTTGGGATTTGGAAAAGTATTTCCACTTCNGACTTGTCACTTCCGCTAGATGTTCATACTGGAAATGTAGCCCGAAAGTTNTGCCTTTTGAAAAGAAAGCAAAATGACGCAAAAGCTCTTTTGGAACTTGATACTAATCTCAGAAACCTAGATCCCAAAGACCCTGTAAAATATGACTTTGCTCTTTTTGGATTGGGTGCATTTGAAAGGTTCTAACAGATAATAATTTACTTATCAAGGTTTTTTTATTCTTGATTTTATACTTTTGTGTTATAGCGATTTCTTAATGAAGATACTTTTCAAAAAAGCTACAATCCTAAATCCTCAAAGTCCTCATCATTCTTNTAATCAAGACATACTTATTATGGGNGATACTATTGTAGAAATCGCTAAAAATATCAAAGCCGATAATGACACTAAAGTATATGAGTTTGAAAACCTACATGTCTCCTCTGGTTGGTTTGACAGTGGAATCTCATTTGGAGAACCAGGTTACGAGGAAAGAGAAACACTTTCAAATGGCTTGGAGGTTGCAGCAAAATCAGGTTTTACAAAGATATTATTGAATTCCAATATACACCCAATTCCTGNTTCCAAATCCATCGTCGGACATTTGATCAAAATGGCCAGAGGTTATACCACATCATTATATCCCATAGGAGCTTTAACATTAGAATCAAAAGGAAATCAAATGGCTTCTCTTTTTGATATGCATAGTGGGGGAGCCATCGCCTTTGGTGATCACAAGCGCCCGATTCAAAAGGCGAATTTACTAAAAATTGCACTTCAGTACAGCCAAAGTTTTGAGGGTATTGTTATTTCACATCCCATGAACAATGAATTGGCTGGCAATGGTGTAATGCACGAAGGCATCACCAGTACCCGAATCGGTTTGAAAGGTATACCCTCAATGGCCGAATCGGTTCAAATTTCCAGAGATCTTGAAATTTTAAAATACACAGGAGGTAAACTCCACCTACCCTGTATTAGCACAGAAGAAGGTTTAGATTTGATAAGAAAATCAAAAAAAATCGGACTTAACGTCAGTTGTAGTGTCGGACTACCACATTTAATTTTTGATGATAATAAATTGGAAAATTTTGATACAAACTTTAAGATATTTCCACCCATTCGATCAAAAACAGACCAACAAGCTCTCAGAGCAGGTCTGTTGGAAGGCAGTATCGACATGATCAGCAGCATGCATGAGCCCATGAATATCGAATACAAAAAATTGGAGTTTGAAAATGCAGCACCTGGCACCTTGGGGCTAGAGAGTTGTTTTGGCATGCTAAGTAAAGTCTTCCCACTGGACAAGGTTATTAGTTTTTTAACCCGAGGGGTAAAGTGTTTTGGAATCTCTAATCCAGCCATTTCTCCTGGAGCCACTGCAGACTTAACACTTTTCAATCCTAATAAATCATATAGTTACAGTGTGGATAATTTGAAATCAACTTCAAAAAACAGTGCATACCTCGGATCAGAATTGCAAGGAAAAGTTATTGGTAGTTTTAACAACGGAGTCCTTACTCTAAATGACTAATGACCATGTTATCCTACAAAATTAGAAAAGCAACCACAGGGGTTCCTCCNNACCCCTGTTTATTNCTTTTACACGGATATGGAAGCAATGCGGATGACCTCTACTCTTTTGTAGACTACCTTGCCGAAAAACTGACTNTCATTTCCCTAGAAGCCCCCTTAACGACNCCATTTGGCGGAAAGGCTTGGTATTCAATNCATTTTGATGCAGCGCAGGACAAATGGTCGGACCTAAAAGAGGCAGAAAAATCCTTATATTCAATCACTCGACAACTGGATTATTTTATAAAAGAATATGATTTAAACCCTATAGATATCGGGTTAATGGGTTTTAGTCAAGGGGCCATACTGAGTTGGTCACTTTTGTTAGATCACCCCGAGCAATTCAGAAGGGCCATATGTATGAGTGGATATATCAATACTCAACTTTTGAAAAAAACCATAGATGAATATCAAAATGTCTTGGCTTACGCCTCTCATGGTACCAATGATCAGACCATTCCCTACCAATGGTCGGAAACTAGTGTTAACAAACTTATATTAAATAATCCCAAAATAAGTTTTAATTCCTATCCTGACGGTCACAATGTATCCCCCGAAAACTTGAGAGATTTGCTGGAGTGGATCTCAAAAACTAATCTGGATTAGGGTAAAGGAAATGCTCCTTTAATTTGAAATTTAGCACTCCGCTTTTATTAATTTGATAGGTTAAAAATATTTCTCCCCAATAAGCCCCATCCGAAAAATCCGCTACAATCCATTGATGGTTGAGAACCTTTACTTTATTAATCAAAAACGTACGATCCATAGCAGCATAGGGAATCAAATTATTCTTTTCACGCAACAAATTTGTTTCATAAAGCTGATCCTTTACATGACTGGCGATGTTTTGAATTCTTAAGTTTTCAAAATACCTCAAGGCATATTCATTTCCTTCCAAACTAAAATCATTTTGTTCATCGATTCGTTGATTAAGTTCAAAAATAGAGTCTTTTAAAATTTCGTTTAATGCTTTAGTATGAGTCCATTTTCCCTTTAAGTCATCAAACACCTTATTGGAGTTAACCAACTGAAAAATGAGGATCAAAGCAGTGAATAAAAATAGGTAAAGTGTAATGTTTTTTTTCATTAAAATTAATTTGATTGAATTTTCAGGTTGTCGTAAGCCAGATATACATTTTTGGGCAGTTGTTTTGAGCATTCATCATGAAAGCCTAGCAAATGACTAATATGGGTGAAATACGTTCGTTTTGGTTTCAAAAGGTCCACAATGTGAAGAGCTTCATCCAAATTTAAATGACTATAATGTGGCTCAATTCTAAGAGCATTCAGCACCAACACATCACAATCTTTTAGTTTTTTCAATTGATCTTGATTGATTGACTTAACATCAGTCAAATAAGCAAAATTGTCTATCCTAAATCCCATTACAGGAAGTTGGTTGTGCATCACCTCAATAGGAAGAACTTGCTTTCCTTCCAAAGAAAATACTTTGTTTTTTTGGATTGTATGGGTTTCAACTGAAGGGGTTCCTGGATATTTGTCATTATTTTGAAAAATATAGGAAAAACGACGTGACAAATCCACTATTACCCTATTGGAAGCATAAATAGGTATGTTACCTTGTCTGAAAAAAAAAGGTCTTATATCGTCAATTCCAGCGGTATGGTCAGCGTGCTCATGTGTAAAAAACAAACCATCTAGATGATTGCATTTTGCTCTCAACATCTGTTGTCGGAAGTCAGGGCCACAATCAATGACATAATTTTTTTCTTGCCATTGAATTAAAACAGATGAACGTAATCTCTTATCTTTGGGGTTTTCACTCAAACAAACTGGATGTTGACTGCCTATTACAGGAATTCCTTGTGAAGTTCCTGTCCCAAGAAAAGTTATTTTGATCATTAGGTAAATTCAAAAGTAAATATTTAAGGAGATATAAAGCAAACTTTGTAATTTTATAATATATTTTATAACATGCCAATTACCCTTCCAGGAGATAAAGAGTTTGAAAAGCGACCCTCAATTGAAAGAAAAGCTTTAAAAATTAATTTAAACGACAGAATCTACGGAACTTTTGCTGAAATTGGGGCTGGTCAGGAGGTTGCTCGACATTTCTTTAGGGTCGGGGGTGCTTCTGGAACAATCGCTAAGACAATTAGTGCTTATGACAAAAATTTTAGTGACACTATATACGGTGAAGAAGATGACGGCAGATATGTTACCGAAACTCGCCTACACAGAATGTTGGAAAGAGAAATCATGCTACTTGAAACCCGAATTCCTAGGACCAACCATCCAGATAAAATGTTTTTTGCTTATGCCAATACAGTCGCGACGATTGATTTTGCAAAAAAATATAAAGGACATGGATGGATGGGAATTAGGTATCAAATTGCTCCAGAGCAGCCATTTAATGAAATTTTAATACATCTTCGATTCCACCAAACTGAAGCAAGACTTCAACAAGAAGCAGTTGGCATCATGGGTGTTAATTTAGTTTATGGAGCATTTTACAATCACGATGAACCCAAAAAAATAATCAAGCACCTCTACGACCACATTGACAAAACTGCAATTGAAATTGATACCATTAATTTTTCTGGACCAGTTTTTAATGGAGTTGATAACCGTCTATTGAGTTTGTTGCTTCTAAAAAATGACATGACTGATGCTGTTATGTTCAACCCAAAAGGCAATAATATCCTGCCTGCTCGAGTACTTTACAAGAAAAATATTTTGGTATTAAGGGGCAGTTTTAGACCTGTTACTAAAGTCAATATTGATATGTTCAAAAAGTCTTATGACATATTCATAAAAGAGCAAAATGTTGACGAAAACAAAACCAAAGTAATTTTTGAAATTACTCTTTCTAATCTTACTTCACAGGGGGAAATTGACGAGTCAGACTTTATGGACCGTGCGAAATTATTGTGTTCCTTAGGCCATACGGTGATGATTTCAGATTTTAAAGAATACTACAAAATGGTAGACTACCTATCTGAATATACCAAAGAACAAATCGGGCTTACAATGGGGGTAAGTAACTTTGTTGAGATTTTTGATGAGCAATACTACAAAGATGTAAAAGGTGGGATTTTGGAAGCTTTTGGAAAAATGTTTCATAACAACCTAAAGGTTTATCTTTATCCTATGAAACACCCAGAAACCAATGAAATCATTAACTCAAACAACCTAAAACTCCACCCTCGAATGAAAGATTTTTATAAATTTTTCAAGTACAACAGTAAAGTAGTCGACATATTAGACTTCGAAAGTGAATATCTCTCAATTTTTTCAAGAAAAATACTAACCAAAATAAAAAGAGGAAAAAATGGTTGGAAAAATCAGCTACCTGAGGGTATCGCAGAGATGATTATGAAAAATAAAATGTTTGGCTGGAAAGAAAAAAAAATAAACGCCTAAATTTCCTCCAATATTTGTGCAGCGTGATCTTTGGTTTTTACCTTACTAATAACTTTTTTAACTACCCCTTTTTCGTCAATAAGAAAAGTTGTTCTGTGGATACCATCGTAATCTCTTCCTTGAAATTTTTTGGGACCCCAAACGCCGAAGGCATTTATAACAGATTTGTTTTCATCTGCGATTAAAGTAAAGGGTAATTCATACTTATCCGCAAAGTTTTTTTGTTTTTTAGGAGCATCAGCACTCACCCCAAACAACTGGTAACCCCTGTCTTGTAGAGCTTTATAATTATCTCGAAGATTACAAGCCTCAGCAGTACATCCTGGTGTATTAGCCCTAGGATAGAAAAAAACGATGCTTTTATTTCCATTAAAATCAGATAAGCTAATACTATTTTCATCTTGATCAACAGCTGTAAATTCAGGAATAGCGTCTCCTACTTGTAGTGTATTCATATTATTTTTTTATTTTAAATCGAAATAACAAAAAAAATTAATGACTAAAAAGGAAAAGGTTTCGTTTGTCATAGAGAAATTGGACGAGTTATATCCTGAAATTCCAATTCCCCTAGAACACAAAGACCCCTACACATTACTTATTGCAGTCCTGCTCTCTGCTCAAAGTACTGATGTTAGGGTCAATCAAATCACACCAAAATTGTTTAAAAAAGCTGATACTCCAAAGCAAATGGTAAAACTGAGCGTCAGAGAAATCAGAGATATCATCAAGCCTGTAGGACTATCCCCAATGAAATCAAAAGGCATACATGGCTTGTCCCAAATATTAATAAACGATTATGGAGGTGAAGTTCCTAAAAGTTTTGAAGCTTTGGAAGCCCTACCTTCAGTTGGTCACAAAACAGCGAGTGTAGTTATGTCTCAAGCATTTGGTATCCCAGCTTTTCCCGTTGATACTCATATTCATCGTTTGATGTATCGATGGGGTCTATCGAGAGGAAAAAATGTTAATCAAACAGAACGCGATGCCAAAAGACTCTTTCCAAAAAATAAATGGAATGACCTGCATCTTCAAATTATATGGTACGGAAGGGAATACTGTCCCGCTAGAGGGTGGAAGATTGAAAACGACATTATATCAAGAACCATCGGCCGAAAAGCAATTATCAAAAAACAAACAAAGACCTAAAACTAGTTGTTTTTCACAAGATCTTTGACCTTTTCTTTGTTTTGATTGTAGTATTTAGAGAAGGTTAAAATACGCTTAATTACAAGTGGACGTGGGCCGTTTTCGATTTTTTTCTTTGAGTAATGTTGCTTCATACGCTAAGCTTTACTCTTTTAACGAAAAAAAAAAATAAAAATTGTTTAGTGGGTCAGAAAAATTTGATTATCGTCAATCATTTTTCTAAGGTTAATAATCGCATATCTCATCCTACCCAAAGCAGTGTTAATACTTACTCCAGTAATTTCAGCGATTTCTTTAAAACTCATATCTCTATATAAACGCATGTTCAAAACTTCTTTTTGATCTTCAGGAAGCTCGGTAATTAGGTTTTGCAAATCATTAACAACCTGATCCTTTATTAAATTGTTTTCTGCATTTGGTGCATTATCAGTTATGAACTGAAAAACATCATAATCGTCACTTGCCTCAAATTTGGGCATGCGATTAGATTTTCTAAAGTAATCGATTACTAAATTGTGAGAAATACGCATAACCCATGAGAGAAATTTTCCTTCCTCATTGTACACACCATTCTTAAGGGTTTTAATAACCTTAATGAATGTCTCTTGGAAAATATCTTCAGCAATATCNCTGTTAAGGACTTTAGAAAAAATAAAGTTATAAATCTTTGATTTGTGCTTATAAATTAAAACTTCCAGNGACTTTTCATCACCTGANATATAATCACTAACNAGGTTAGCATCAGTTTTTTGATTGAGTTGNGAGNTTTGCATAAACTACTTATTATCAGCAGAGCTGTTTTAAACGAAACGATACGATTCAAAAGTAGTTTTNTGCTATAGGCGTTTATTATATAACACAAATATAGTTATATTTTAATAAAATCAAAAAATAGGTTATTTCATACTTTTTATTTAAGCTAACAAAATAATATTTAACTCATTCCTGATTATTATAGATTTCAACACGATTGTTTGGACCGATATTTAGTGTTTTGTTTATATTAAAACTTACTATTTGAAGTGTTTGCTAAGATTAGTTGTAATTTTGTCGTTTGATTTTTTTCAATGGATCGAATTCTTGATTTAGACACAAAAAAATATATTATCGTTAAGGGGGCTCAACTACATAACTTAAAAAATGTTGATGCTGTATTTCCAAGAAATCAAATGACAGTAGTTACCGGATTATCAGGGTCAGGTAAGTCATCCTTGGTCTTTGATACCCTTTATGCAGAGGGACAGCGCCGTTATGTAGAAAGTCTTTCGTCCTACGCTAGGCAATTTATGGGAAAACTCAACAAACCAAAGGTTGATGAAATTAAAGGCATTGCCCCTGCCATTGCCGTTGAGCAAAAAGTTTCCTCATCAAATCCGAGATCTACTGTAGGAACCAAAACAGAAATCTATGATTATTTGAGATTGCTATTTGCCAGAATTGGGAAAACCTTCTCCCCCATATCGGGAAAACAGGTCAAAAGTGATAGCGTTAAAGATGTGTTGGAAACTATCAAAAATGAGTTTCATGATGGAGAAAAACTCCTTCTTCTCTCCCCAATAGAGAAAAATCCCAATAAAAAATTTGATCGCCTTGGTGTATTAAAACAGCAGGGGTTTGCCAGAATCTTCCTCAATGGTAAGATGATGCGTATTGAAGAGTTGACTCATCTACCTCAAGATCAATATGAGCTAGTTGTTGATCGTATAGTTGTTAGAAATGAAGAAGATTTCTACCAACGGGTAGCAGATTCAATAGATATAGCTTTTTATGAAGGAAAAGGAACTTGTTCCCTTTGGTCATTAAATCAAGAAAAAAAGTTTTCTTTTTCCAACCGATTTGAATTAGACGGTATAGCTTTTGTCCAACCAAACATTCATTTCTTTAGTTTTAATAATCCTTTTGGGGCCTGCAGGAAGTGTGAGGGATTTGGAGATATAATTGGAATTGACAAAGAATTGGTGGTTCCTGATACCAGCCGTTCTGTTTTCGATGATGCTATTGCCCCGTGGCGTGGCGCAGGCATGCGAAAATTTTACAAACAACTCATTGAAAATGCATATAAATTCGATTATCCGATTCACAAACCCTACTTCAAACTTAGTGAAAAAGACATTATTACTCTTTGGGAAGGAAACTCCTACTTTACAGGCATAAATAAATTCTTCAAAAAAATAGAAGCCAAAAACTACAAAATACAAAATCGTGTGCTTCTATCTCGCTACAGAGGCAAGACAAAATGTGACGAATGTAATGGCTCCCGTCTTAGAACAGATACCAATAATGTGAAAGTGGGAGGTGAAACCATGGCCAAACTCCTTGAACTGCCTATAGAAGAATTGGATGTTTTTTTTGAACAGCTTCAATTGGATACATATGAAACTATTGTGTCGGAAAGAATACTCAAAGAGATAAAATCAAGAATTCAATTCATTAAAGATGTGGGACTGGGATATCTTAATCTTAATAGAAAAGCCAACACTTTATCTGGAGGCGAATCCCAACGAATTAATTTAGCCACCTCCCTAGGCAGTTCTCTAGTGGGGTCGATGTACATACTTGATGAACCCTCTATTGGACTCCACTCCCGAGACAATGAGCGTTTGATTTCAGTTTTAAAAAAGCTTAGAGATATTGGCAATACTGTTATTGTTGTAGAACACGATGAACAAATCATGAATTCAGCCGATAAAATCATTGATATGGGCCCCGAGGCCGGGAGATATGGAGGTGAAATAGTCGCAGAGGGAAACCTGGAGCTCATCTGTCAATCCAAAAGCCTGACTGCAAAATACCTTAGAAACGAAATGTCTATTACGACTTCCTCTAAGCGCAGAAAAAGTAATTATAAGATTTCATTGATCGGCTGTAGGGAAAACAATTTGAAAAATATTGATGTTGGTTTCCCATTGGGCTGTATGACTGTGGTAACAGGAGTGTCAGGCAGTGGAAAATCAACTTTAGTAAAGAAAATACTCTATCCTGCCTTGCAACGAGAAAAGGGAATTTTCAGTGACAAACCAGGACAATTTGATTCTATCAAAGCTCCTTTTGAAAATATAGACTGTGTAGAGTTTGTAGACCAAAACCCAATTGGCAGATCCTCGCGATCCAATCCAGTAACCTACATCAAAGCTTATGATGAAATCAGAAGTTTATTTGCAAAACAAACTTTGGCCAAAAAACGAGGATATCAAGCCAAACATTTTTCCTTCAATGTGGACGGTGGACGCTGTGATCATTGTAAGGGGGATGGCAACACAACCATCGAAATGCAATTCATGGCCGATGTTGTCTTGAAATGCGAACACTGTAAAGGAAAACGGTTTAAAAAAGAGATTCTTGAAGTAGAATTTAGAGGATTATCCCTGGATCGATTGCTAGATATGAGTATAGACGAGGCTATTGACTTTTTTGAAATGGAAAATCAAACCAAAATGGTTCAAAAACTCAAACCCCTCCAAGAGGTAGGTTTGGGATATGTCGCACTGGGACAGCGCTCCAATACGCTATCTGGTGGTGAGGCACAGAGAATTAAATTGGCCTCGTTTATTGGCCGGGGAACTCCCCAGGACAAAATTGTTTTTATTTTTGACGAACCCACTACCGGACTCCATTTTCATGACATCAATAAGCTGTTGCTTTCCCTCAATGCCCTAATTGAACAAGGACATACTGTCATCGTGGTAGAACATAACTTGGATTTGATCAAGTGTGCTGATCACCTTATTGATTTAGGTCCGGAAGGTGGAAAAAAAGGTGGTTCACTGGTAGCTATGGGAACTCCAGAGGAAGTGGTAGAGGCCAAAGCATCTTTTACAGGTAAATATCTTATTGAGAAACTAAAGCATTAATTTTTTCTTAGAAAAGGTAAAAATTTACCGATAAACTGTTGCACGTCAATAGTGAGCTTAAGCGAGTAGGTCAAACAGCCAAAAGCAAAGGTGATAAGTATTGATCTTAACAGCAATGACACAAAAGGATCAAATTCGAACGAGATTTTGGAAATGATAAAATAAAGTAAAATAATTATCCCCAAAGTAAGTAAGCTTTCCCAGCCATAAGGATTGATTTTAAACCTGAACTGAACTAATAAAATTTTCAATACGTTAATGATTACAATGACAATTAGTGTTGCATAGGCTGCACCAATAATCCCATACAGTGGAAGGAGGTAAAGGTTGAGTACAACGGCCAAGATGGCAGAGCTAATGGAAAACCAAAAAACATAGGCATAATATTTTGAATTGGTAATGATATTGTTCAAGCAGCCCATAGACATGGTAAATAATTTACCTACCGATACAATGAGTACAACCTCCAGTGCAACAGTGTAATCCCCCAAATTGGTCCAAGCGTAGAAATCATTCAAATTCAAGTTGATCAGTAAAAACAGTAATCCGGAAACCAACATTAGATTGTTTGCGCTTTTTTTCAGCAACTGTAAAAGTGTCAAATCATCTTTATCATTCAGAGCCTTGGCCACTAGTGGACTGATGATTTGAAACATGGCCCTTCCGGGAAACTCGATAACAGCAGCAATAAAAATGGCAACACTGTAATATGCCACATTTTCAACGGTTAAAATATTAGAAATCATAGATTTGTCGATATCCAAAATCAAGCTTGCCGCAGTGCCTGACATAAAAATCAAAAGACTGTACCTAAAGATAGATTTAAATTGGATCGGGAGCGCGAAAGAAAATTTGGGAGTGTATTTGATCAAACTGTAAATCACTACCGTCAATAATCTGAAATAGTATCCCAAAATCAATGCTGTGATAAATCCATCAAGATCCATACCTCCAAAAGCATAAATCAACAAAAGCGTGAAGATCAAAGCCCTTGGAAAAAATTCTTTAAGAAAGTTGCCAAAAACAGAATACAATTGAATCCTAAGCCAATTGTAAAACACCTCAAATAGCGCTGTTGAAAAGGCAACAGCCAAAATCAAATAAGCATACTTACCCATCTCTTGATTTTCGGAGCCAATGAAGTCAGTGATTTGATTTTGGAAAAAAAGTGTAAAAATCAACAGCAGACTAAAAACAAGAAGGGGAAGAAAAAGGGAAAAACTCAAAAGCCTATCTTTTTCTGCCTTTGTATCACAACTACTGTAAAATTTGATAACGGCATGTTGAACACCAAAAGAAATAAATGGCTGAACCAAATTAGATAATGCCAACAGGGCCACAACCAATCCCTGAAGCCTACTTCCCATATAAGTGGGATATAGATATACAGTATTGATCGCTCCAATAAGAAAAGCCAGAGCAATACTTAGACTATTGTAAAACGATTGTTTAGCTATGATTCCCATTCCTGCTGACTTAAGTTAGATTTTTCTTTAAATCTTTGGTAACCAAAGAAGAATAGAATAGAGATGAACACCAATAGAGTTAAAATTCTGACCCTTACGCCGATCTTAACTATAGAAGGGTCAAAAGTAAATTCGATGATATGTTTTCCTGATGGAACTCTCAAACCTCTGAGTACATAGTTGACGGGAAAAATATTTGCTATTTGTTGATCAATTTTGGCAGACCATCCTTGGGGATAGTACATTTCTGAGAAAACCAATAATTGCTCTTCACTAGCTTCATATTTATATTTGAGATTGGTGGGATGATTATTAATCAGTTCAATTTTACTCATCATTTGAGTATCATATTTGACCGGTAAATTATCAGGCAATTCAGATTTTAGTCCAACTGCTTGACTTGAAAAATCCATGCTTTTCATAGACTCAAGAACACCATCGGCAGTAGCTGCAATAAGAAGCGAATCGACCGCCCAAGCTACACCCAAAACATTGGGGTTTTTGACAATATTTTGTTCGTTATTTTGCTGAATCAAAAGATATTTTACGTTGAGCATGTCCATTACACCGTCAATTTGTTGAGTGTTGAAAAAGTCATATAGCTCTTCGAAGCGTCTTGGTTTAGCACCGTGATATCCTCCGATAGCATTGTGAAAAAAAGAAGTTCTGGCACCTGAGAGTTTTAAACCCGGTTCATAAACTCTAAAACGGCTGCTATCGGCTTTTATCTCCTGGTCACCTTTTTGGGCTGTAAACAAATTTTTAATTTGTCTGGGACTCACAAATATTTCTCTGTCGATATAACGTTGGGAAACCCCTATCAAATCAATAAGCATGAGTGAAATCAATGTAACAAGTGCAATTATTTTGGAAAGCTTTCCTTTTCCATAATAATATAAAACCGTTAATATTAACAAACAATAAGCAACAGCCCTGATCAAATCGAAATTGAAAATCGATTTACGTGCATTTACGATTTGATCCATCAAAACCGGGCCATAAGCCTGTCCAAGGTAAGAATCCATTGCACCGGAAAAATCAAGAAATCCTTTGGATAGTAATATTATTAAAAGGAGAAGGACAAAACCAAGGGAGGGTTTTAAAATTGTTTTGAAATCTGTACTTTCTGGTTTCTCAAACAAACGGTACAACCCCAAACAAGCCAAAACAGGAAAACAAAACTCCAAAATCACTTGAATGGAACTCACGGCTCTAAATTTATTGTACAATGGAAAGTAATCGATAAAAAATTCCGTCAGTAGGGGGAAGTTTTTCCCCCAAGACAGGAATAATGAAAGGATGATCGCCAGAAGTAAGCCATTTTTTAATCGACTTTTGACAAAAAACAAAGTCAAAAAGGCCATAAAAATTACGGTGACCCCCACATAGGCCGGGGCTTCGAGTATGGGCTGACTTCCCCAATATGTGGGAACGTTCGAAACAAAGCTTTTGGCTTGAGAGCGTGGCAATCCATTTTGGATCAGAAAATCAAAGAGTTCGGAATCCTCTCCCAAATCTTCTGAGGAACCTCCACCCTGAATTCTTGGCGCCAAAAGATTTAAGCTTTCAAAAATTCCATAACTGAATTGAGTAATGTAATCTGTGCTGAGTCCACCGGTCTTTTCTTTGAGACTTCCATCAGGATTTCGCAATAACTCACTTTTTCCACGGGTACTGAATTGGGTGTACTCGGCAGTAGCCAACAAAGGGGGTGCATTTAGTCCCAAGGCCAATATTCCTGCCAATACAAGGAGCAGAGATTGACGTAAAAAATTCCTGTGGGTTTTGGTTGTTATTGCATGAATTCCATATACAATTCCAATGACAAGCATCAATAAAAGCATATAATAGGTCATTTGGTAATGATTGGCCCGAATCTGCATGGATAAAGCGAAAACGGTAAGGATAAAACCTCTCACACGACGATCGTGAAGGATCATATACATTCCTCCAATGACCAATGGCATATAGGCCAAGGCCTGAGCCTTAGTATTGTGACCAACCTGTAAGATGATCAATAGATAAGTGGACAATCCGTAGGCAAAAGCACCAAAAACCGCAATTGGAATGGGCATTTTAATGATCAATAAAAAAAGGTAGGCACTGAGTAAATAGAGAAACAAAATCTCAGCGGGTTGAGGAATCAACTGAATAAGCTTATGAATCGGAGTTAAAAAATCATAGGGGTATCTTGCACCCAATTGGTAAGTAGGCATCCCACCAAAAGCGTTATCAATCCAGTAAATTTCCTCATTATTTTCTCTGTACTCCTGAATTTGCCTTGACATTCCGGAGTATTGTCTGATGTCGGATTGGATTAATTTTTTTCCCGATAAAACTGGATGGAAGAACAAAACAGAAAACAGACCAAAGCCCGATATCAGGGTAAGGTGCTTTAGAGTTTGATTGTTAAAAAACTGATCAATCAATTTCTTCATAGTCTATGTATTCACCCATTTCATTTTTGGTTTTTTTAGTTTCTTTTTTGGGGAATGAAGAAGAAAGGTCAGCATCAAAATACTGCATTTTTTTAGAGAGTCGATTAAGTATATATTTAATAATAAATGGAGCAATAAATCTGAAGATATAGACGATTACAGTCAAAATCAAAAAAAACTTAAGCAGTCCAACCACAACAGTTAAATAAGTTATAATCAAAAGTAATTAAATCTTATGACTATTGTGATGTTTTTGGAAGAGGCTAAGCACTAAAAATAAAATTAGATTTATCTTGCAAAAAAAATAGATGCTTAAGCGATTGAGGCTATTGTTTCTTTTTTTGACAGGTGCGATTCATGGTCAATACACTGATCAGATCAATTCCAACCGACCAGGCGTCTCTATTGGTGCCTTTGCTGTAGGAAAAGGGATAGTTCAATTTGAAAGCGGTTTTGAGTACAGGAAGAATAAACACCAAGGCTACAACAATTCAGCCCTTAACGGATCCATTGGTTTCCTCTCTGCTCGTTGGGGATTTTTGTCTGAACGTTTGGAATTAAATTACCAAGGTGCTTTTATGTTTGACAAATTGACCAATAAAGTTTCAAGTCAAGATATTGTTTACAAAAGAAAAGGGTTTCTACAGAATTTTTTGGGAATCAAATTTTTGATTTACGATCCTTTTAAAAAAGAAGAAAAAACAAATGTATACAGTTGGAAAGCCAACAATGGGTTTAAAATTAAACACTTGATACCCGCAGTATCGCTTACCGCCGGTGGAAATTTTATGTTTGGAAAGAATCACCCCTACCCTTATGGTGATGTTTTTGATCTGCTTTACCGACCTCATTTTTATCAAAACCTGGGTGTTCCCCCCGAAAAAGAACCCTTTTTTTCGCTACGTGGAGTTTTGGCCACACAATCGCATTTTTTTAGAACCTGGGTATTTGTGACCAACTTTATACTCGATCGATACCTTACCAAACAAACCGCAAAAAGTTATATCCTTACCCTGACCCACACTTTTCATCCACTTTGGTCGGTTTATCTTGAAAATGAAGGGCTGTTCAGTACGCGTTACAATGATCAGATATTCAGAACCGGGGCTGCCTACCTTTTTTCAGACGATATACAAATAGAGGGCTCCATTGGGGTCAACACCACTACACTTCCTAGTGCTACTTTTTTTAATCTTGGCATATCTTATCGACTGAATTTCCACAAAGATTTTATCAGTGCTGCAGAGATAGAGTACAAAGAATCCAAGAAGGAAGAAAAAGAATTGAAAAAAACCATGAAGAAAAACAATAAAGCTGAAAGGAAAAGAGCTCGTAAGGCCAAAAGATTATAATTCATGAAGAAAAAACCGATTGATATTGTTGAAATTTACACCAGAGAAGACCTCAGAAGGTTTGTTAATTTTTCCTTCATACTCTATGGCCAGAATCCTCATTGGACCCCCCCCATAATTGAAGAAGAAATTGACACTTTGGATCAATCCAAAAACCCAGTCTTCAAAAATGCCAAAGCTCATTATTTTTTGGCTTTTAAAGATGGTGAAATCGCAGGTAGAATTGCGGTGATGATCAATTGGATTGAGGTAAAAAAACTAAAAAAGAAAAAAGTCCGTTTTGGTTGGTTTGATGTAATAGACGACATCAATGTAACCAAAGCCCTTATGGAAAAAGTACACGCCATTGGGAATGAAAATGGAATGGAATTCATTGAAGGACCAGTAGGGTTTTCTAATATGGACAAAGCGGGGATGCTGGTTAGAGGTTTTGAGGAAAGCAACACCATGATTACCTGGTACAATGCTCCCTATTACCATAAGCATTTCAAACAGTTGGGTTATAAAGATCTTGCGGTTTGGGTTGAGTACGAAATCACTTTAAGTTCTTTTGAGAGTTCACCTGAAAAAATTAAAAAATTCTCTGACTTGATGATAAAACGCTATGAATTGAAAGTTTTGGATTTTAAGTCCAAAAAACAAATCATTCCTTACGTTGATAAAATGTTTATTTTACTGGAGGAGACTTATGGCAAACTCCAAACTTTTGTACCCATACAAAAGGATCAAATAAAACAATATAAGGAGAAATATTTCACTTATATACATCCCGAGTTCATCAAATGTATTACTGATAAGAACGATGAACTGATTGCTTTTTGTATCACCATGCCTTCTTTCACTAGGGCATTGAAAAAAGCCAACGGAAAACTGTTTCCCTTTGGATATTTCTACCTCTTAAAGGCTTTGTATTTCAATAACAAGGCTTCTTTTTACCTTATAGGGGTCCATCCCAAATATCAAAACAAAGGGGTTACGGCTGTAATCTTCAATGAAATGCAAAAAACTTTTAACAAAAAAGGATACAATATCGTTGAAACCAATCCTGAGTTAGAAGAAAATAGTTCAATACAAAATTTATGGAAAAATTACGAACATCGACAGCACAAAAAAAGACTAACCATAACACAAAAAATTAAAAAGGGAGCCAAGAATCAAAGTTCATAAGCTCCCAAGTTTATTTAATTTAAATGTTACTTCATTTAAATGTAAAAAATATTTTAAGATATGTTCAATCAAGATACCATCATCGCTAAAGCTACAGGAGGTGGAAGCTCTGCCATAAGCCTGTTCAGACTATCTGGCATTAATTCAATTGAGATGGTTTCCCAATGCTTTCATACTAAATCCAAAAAAAAACTAATAAATCAAAAAAGTCATACTATACATTTGGGAACATTGCAATATGAGGGAGTGGTACTTGACGAGGTATTAGTAAGTGTTTTTAAGGCTCCCCACTCCTACACTGGGGAGAATGTCGTTGAAATCTCATGCCACGGATCAATCTATATTCAAGAGGAAGTTCTGCGCCTTTTTATTTCCAAAGGTGCTCAACCTGCCAAACCAGGTGAGTTTACTCTCAGAGCATTTTTAAATAAAAAAATGGATTTGAGTCAAGCAGAAGCAGTAGCGGACTTAATAGTTTCTGAATCAAAAGCTGCTCATCAAGTGGCCATGAATCAAATGAGAGGGGGATACACCGCAGAAATAGCCCAATTGCGGCAAAAACTATTGGACTTTGCTTCTTTAATTACGCTAGAACTCGATTTTGCTGAAGAAGATGTAGACTTTGCAGATCGAACTGCCTTAACTAAACTGCTTCAACTATTACAATCAAAAATTAGATCACTGCTTGATTCTTTTCAGTACGGTAGTGTCATCAAAAAAGGAGTTCCAGTAGCCATAGTCGGAAAGCCCAACGCTGGCAAGTCCTCTCTGCTTAATGCCTTATTAAACGAAGATCGGGCAATTGTATCTGCAATTCCAGGTACAACTAGGGATACCATAGAAGATACCATAACCATATCGGGGATTGAATTCAGATTTATCGATACAGCAGGGTTAAGAGAAACCAATGACCATATAGAAGCTATAGGGGTTGCCAAAGCCAAAGAAAAAGTGGATTTGGCAAAAGTCATGATCTATCTGTTTGATGGTCTAAACTCCTCCCAATCAGAAATTAAAAGTGCAATTAAAGATTTAAAAAGAGAAGGGTTGATAGTCCTGTTGGTCGAAAATAAAATCGATCTTATAGAGGGAAATAAAGAATCATTATTAATGAAAAGATTAAAAAAAGAGCCTGAAAAGCTAAACTGTGATGCGCTTTTTAGTATATCTACTTTTGACCCTAATAAAATTGAACTACTAAAAAAAACACTTTATCACCAAATAGATAAAATTAATGTTCATGGAGATGTGGTTATATCCAATGCAAGACATTATGAAGCCTTAAAAAATGCATTGGAAGCAATTACAAACATAAGTGACGGAATAGATAATGATTTGAGTGGAGATTTATTGAGTGTCCACATCAATGATGCCATTCATTTTCTGGGAGAGATATCTGGAGAAATTACGAATGATGAATTGTTGGGTAATATTTTTAGTAAATTTTGTATTGGAAAATAAATATAAGTTTCAGAGAGTTTCATATACTAACATAAATCATATTGTATAAGGTCTAGTGTTCATTTATTCATTATTTGTTCATAATTGGAACGGGTTTAAGTTCCCAATTTTTATATACTTTTAGTTTGTTCTTGATCTGGACTCCATATTTTTGGAGATCACCGTTAAAAATGGATATGGATGGAATGGTGAATTCAGGCTTAGCATTTTTGATGGTGTGGGAGTCACTAGACCAACCAATTTCATGAATTCCGGCACTTCCATTTTCGGCAGGATAGGCCAAGTAGTAGA
>NZAX01000017.1 GCA_002687665.1 Flavobacteriaceae bacterium | reverse complement strand
GAAAAGGTCCTGTCTCAGCTGGATTTGGACCACGCTATATCCGTTTTACAACACTTTAGAGACATTCCGCTTCCCATTTCAACCAAAAATGATGATATTTTAGACTGGTTTAAAAAATTACATTCCATCTTTTTATCAGATAACCACCTCCCTGATTGGATCAAGAATACAAAAACCCTAAGCAAGTTTTTAGGTACTGAAGTTGAACCAATGGGGAACATTAGTCGTGGAAACTTCGCCCTCCTTATGGATGCTATCATTGATCCTTTCAATGGCGAACCGATTGACCATTATGGTCAATTTATTTTGGGCCAATGATTGAATGTTTTAGATTTTATAGTAGGGTAGTATTTGTTTTGGTTAAAAATCACAAACCAGGTCGGTTTTATCCAAAATACACGTTTATGATTCACTACTTTTGTAATTGAAGACAAATAAATGAAAAAACAACAACAAAGAAGAAATGCTTTAATATATCATGCTAAACCCAAACCTGGCAAAACCGAGGTGGTACCTACCAAAAAATATCGCACCCAAAGAGACCTTTCACTGGCCTATTCTCCGGGGGTAGCTGTACCATGTCAGGAAATTGAAAAGCAGTTGGAAAATGTTTACAAATACACCAATAAGGGCAATTTGGTTGGTGTTATTTCCAACGGAACTGCCGTTTTGGGTTTGGGGGATATTGGTCCAGAGGCTTCAAAACCTGTGATGGAGGGAAAGGCACTCTTATTTAAAATATTTGCAGACATAGATGTTTTTGATATTGAAATAAATGAAAAAGACCCCGAAAAATTTATCCAAACCGTAAAAGCCATTGCCCCCACATTCGGAGGCATCAACCTTGAAGATATAAAGGCCCCCGAGGCATTTGAGATCGAAAATCGACTCAAAGCAGAATTGGACATTCCGCTGATGCATGACGACCAACATGGGACGGCCATCATCTCTTGTGCTGCACTAATCAATGCTCTGGAATTGTCTAATAAAAAAATAGAAAAGGTCAGAATCGTAATATCCGGTGCAGGTGCGGCGGCCATTTCCTGTACCCGCCTCTATCAAGCTTTTGGAGCAAAAAAAGAAAATATTGTCATGTTGGACAGCAAGGGAGTCATTAGGAATTCCCGCTCAAACCTGAGTAGCCAGAAAGCAGAATTTGCTACTGATCGCAAGATCGAGACCTTGGCCGAGGCCATGCAAGAGGCCGACGTTTTTATCGGTTTGTCTCAGCCCAACATTTTGGATGAGAGGATGTTATTATCTATGGCGAAAAACCCCATTGTTTTTGCCATGGCGAATCCCACTCCCGAGATCGACTTCAATTTGGCTTGTAAGACAAGAGCAGATATTATTATGGCAACNGGAAGGTCTGATCATCCTAATCAAGTCAATAATGTTTTGGGATTCCCTTTTATCTTTAGAGGGGCACTCGATGTAAGGGCCACCAAAATCAATGAACCCATGAAAATGGCAGCAGTAAAGGCATTGGCCCAATTGGCTAAACAACCTGTTCCAGAACAGGTTAATATCGCCTATAAAGAAACCAAGCTCAATTTTGGCAAAGACTATATCATCCCTAAACCTTTTGATCCGCGTTTGATTGTAAAAGTTCCGATTGCAGTTGCCAAAGCCGCGATCGCTTCTGGTGTAGCTGAAGAACCTATTGATGATTGGCAGCTCTATGAGGCAGAACTAGCCGAACGATTGGGTGGACATCAAAAAATTCTCCGAATGATCCATGACCGTGCCAAGTCTGCCCCCAAGCGTATAGTATTTGCAGAGGCCGATCATTTAGATGTGATTAAAGCAGCTCAGATCATTTATGATGAAAAAATAGGAATTCCAATTTTATTGGGGAATAAGGAAAAGATTAAAAATTTGATGGAATCTATTGATTTTGAGGCAGATGTCTCTATCATTGATCCAAAAACCGAAGAACATATTAAAAGTAGGCAATTTTATGCTAGCACCTTTTGGGAAACTCAAAAAAGAAGAGGAAAAACCCTTTATGAATGTGAAAGTCTACTTAAAGAAAGAAATTATTTTGCTGCCATGATGGTTAGAGCTGGGGATGCAGATACGATGCTCTCAGGTTTTTCAAGAAAATATCCTGCAGTGGTTAAACCAATTTTAGAGGTAATGGGCAAAGCCAAAGGAGTTGATCGGGTAGCCGCCACTAATTTGATGCTCACCAAAAGAGGAATGCTTTTCCTATCCGACACCTCCATAAATGTTGATCCAGGCCCTAAAGAACTAGCTAAAATTGCACAGATGACGGCCCAAACAGTCAAAATGTTTGGATTGGAGCCTGTTGTTGCACTTTTGTCATACAATAACTTCGGATCCTCACCTTACCCTCAGGCCAAAAAAGTATCACAAGCAGTAAGCTATTTGCACAGGACGTTCCCCAGCCTAATTGCCGATGGCCCTATCCAATCCGATTTTGCTCTGAACAATGATATGCTCAAAGAGCGTTTTCCTTTTTCCATAATCAATAACCAAAAAGTCAACACCTTAATTTTCCCCTCGTTGGATGCGGCCAATATTACCTACAAGATTATTAAAGAATTGGACAATACTTTATCAATCGGTCCTATACTGATGGGGCTTCAACAGTCTGCTCACATCCTTCAATTGGGTGCCTCGGTTGATGAAATTGTTAATATGGCTGCAATAGCAGGCATTGATGCTCAAGAAAAATTACAATTTAAACCAAACAAATGATAACACAAATCAAAGGGAAGCTCGTTGAAAAAAATCCTACCCAAGTGGTTGTAGATTGCAATGGTATTGGATATGAGATTAATATTTCATTATTCACTTTTTCTAGTCTTTCGTCCGATGAAAATATTAAGTTATTCACTCACCTTCAAGTAAGAGAGGATGCACATATTTTATATGGTTTTTTTACAGTTTTAGAACGAGCCGTATTCAGACTACTAATCTCTGTTTCAGGCATAGGATCCAGTACCGCTAGGACCATGCTTTCTTCTCTCACTCCCGCTGAAATCCAGCATGCCATTGGAACCGAGGACGTTGCCACTATTCAGGGTGTCAAAGGTATTGGACTCAAGACGGCTCAGCGACTAATTATTGAACTGAAAGACAAGATCAAAAGCTTGCAAGGAACAGACGAAATTCCTNTTTTTAAAAGCAATACAATCAAAGAAGAAACGTTATCAGCATTAGAGGTGCTTGGCTATTCAAGAAAAGCCTCTGAGAAAATCGTTGATAAACTCATTCAAGGCGAACCTGANAGTTCAGTAGAGGGATTAATTAAATCTGCTTTGAATAAACTTTAAATTTCTTTGATCTATAAGTTAAGGAACAAAAATTTTAGTTTAAAATTCTTCCTGTTGCCCCTGCTGATGATTTGCAGTTTTTCNCTGTGGGGACAGGTAGATAGTAGCTATGATTTGTCCAAATCAAATCTTACCCAATCGTCNGGTATAAGCTCAAAATACTCCTATGATCCCGAAACGGGAATGTATCTTTATACCGAATCCATAGACGGTTATCCAATTAACACCCCCTTGGTAATATCCCCAAAAGAATTTCAAGCAATGGTGTTGGCAGAACAAATGAAAGACTATTTTCAGGGAAAAATAGCAGCTCTTACCGGGAATACAGAAAATCTAAGTGAAACCCAAAAAAACTTACTTCCNGAGGTTTATGTAAACAGTAAGTTCTTTCAATCAATTTTTGGAAGTAATATCATTGATATTGTTCCACAGGGATCCGTAGGTATAGACTTGGGTGTCCGATACCAAAAAAATGACAATCCGTCGGCATCTCCCAGGAACCGGAGAAGTTTTGGTTTTGATTTTGACCAGAGGATTAGTCTNAGTTTGTTGGGNAAAATAGGAGACAGACTNCAAATCACAGCCAATTATGACACTGAGTCTACTTTTGACTTTCAAAACTTAGTCAAAATAGAATTTAANCCACCTCAATTNGCAGAAATTTCAGAAATAATCCCCGAGTCNGTTAATGCTCAAGGTGATATGCTCAATTCNAGAGCCGATAGGCTTTTGTCTAAAGCCAAAAATNTTTCTGAAAAAGNAGTTGGGGTTCAACAAAAAATTGGTGATTTTCAAAGTACATACAACGAAGCCAGACAAAAAATTCTCAATCTTAAATCAAAAGCAGAAGCCAATTCAAGTCAAAATTTGATGGGCTTGGGTAATAATGTTAGTGAATATCTCAACGGTAAGGTCACTGAGGATGCTATTTTACAAAATATCAGTATTGGAAATATCAGCATGCCCTTGAATAGTAATCTCATTCAAGGTGCACAAAGTCTNTTTGGNGTAAGAACCGATCTAAAATTTGGAAAAACCACCATTTCNGCTGTTTTCTCTGAGCAACGGTCTCAATCTCAAAATTTAGTTGCTCAAGGAGGNGGAACCCTTNANGAGTTTAATATTTTCGCACTAGACTATGAAGAGGACCGACACTATTTTCTGGGGCACTATTTTAGAGATCATTATGATCAATTCCTTAAAAACTATCCCTACATAAATTCACCNGTTCAGATAACCAGAATCGAAGTTTGGATTACCAATAGAGGATCACAANCAAGAAATATAAGGAATATTGTGGGTTTTCAGGATTTGGGAGAAAGTGATCCCACTAAAGTGAGACTGGACGACAGAATTTCAAACTTTTTTAATGGTAAAGGCTTTTCAAGCCCTACCTCCAATGATAATAACAAATTGNATCCTGTGACAATCGGTAGGGGAGGAATCTTGAGTAACGAAATTCGCGATATTGCATCTGTATCCCGTTCTTTTGGAGCCTATAATATTATGGTCAATGAAGGGTTTGATTATGCCGTCTTGGAAAGTGCCAGAAAGCTCAGCCAAAGTGAATATAAACTTCACCCTCAATTGGGTTATATTTCACTAAATCAACGGTTGAGTAATGANGAAGTTTTGGCTGTGGCCTATCAATACACCTACAGGGGTAAAGTCTATCAAGTTGGGGAATTTGCCAACGGAAGTGTTGAGACCACTACTGTCAACAATAATCCAAATGAGGAAAACCAANATATAATAAACAATAATTTGGTGGTTAAACTGCTCAAAAGTAATATTACAGATGTTCGACAACCCATCTGGGATTTGATGATGAAAAACATATACAATACNGGTGCTTTTCAACTCGCNGAGGAAAATTTCAGGCTCAANATCCTTTATTCAGATCCTTCACCAATAAATTATTTGACTCCAGTNGACAAATCCATTTGGCCTATNAAAATGNACGACAGAATCCTTTTGAATACATTTAATTTGGATCAACTGAACTTCTACCAAGATCCNCAACCTGAGGGTGATGGGTTCTTTGATTANATNCCNGGTATTACNATTGAACCNCAATACGGTAGAATTATTTTCCCNAATGTAGANCCTTTCGGAGAATACCTTTTTGATCTTCTAGACGATCCCNCTTCACAAANAGAACAATACAAAAATGTTGAAACNTACAATGCTAATCAGAAAANATATGTTTTCAATGAAATGTANCNNAAAACCAAAGCCGCNGNTTTAGAGACCACCGAAAAAAATAAATTTCAGCTAAAAGGCCGTTATAAATCTGAAGGTGGAGATGGCATTCCTATTGGTGCATTCAATGTTCCACGTGGCTCGGTTAGGGTAACTGCAGGAGGACGGTTACTTAGGGAGGGTATTGACTATACCGTAAATTATGCCATTGGTAGGGTCAAGATNTTAGATCCTGCTTTGCAAGCTTCAAATGTTCCGATAAATATATCTGTAGAAAACAACTCTTTTTTCAACCAGCAAAATAAAAGATTTTCGGGAGTCAATATCGTCCANAAGGTNAATGATAAAGTGGTTTTTGGTGGAACACTCCTGAATCTNAATGAAAANCCACTTACCCAAAAAGCAAACTACGGNACNGAACCAGTAAATAATACNATGATAGGGTTCAATACTAATTTTTCTACCGAACTTCCATTCTTAACTCGCTGGGTCAATAAAATCCCAACCATTAGGACTAATACCCCTTCCATGTTGTCTTTCAGGGGAGAAATAGCAAATCTCATCGCCGGAAAACCNAAAAATACTCAACTTCAGGGTGAATCCAATGTTTATATTGATGACTTTGAGGGCGCCCAAACCAATATAGATGTNAANGGGTTTAATTCTTGGAAACTCTCTAGTGTTCCATTTAAAAACTTTAAAGGATCAGAGGTNAAAAATAACNANATAAGCAGTGGATTTGGNAGGGCAAAACTCGCTTGGTATTCTATTGATCCNATCTTTTANGCAGGTGGAAGACCAGCAGGNATAAANAATGACGATATATCGCTAAATACAACTAGAAGAATTTTTATCAAAGAGATTTTCCCAGAGCAAGATCTTGTTCAGGGAACTACTACAGTTCAAAGCACACTCGATTTGGCCTATTATCCCAATGAAATTGGCCCTTATAACAATGTCACTGATGATGAATTTAGAATCGATGCTACAGAAAATTGGGCGGGAATCATGCGTCCAATTAATGCTACTAATTTCGAACAGTCCAATGTGGAATTTATCGAGTTTTGGCTCTTGGATACCTTCAGTGAGATAATCGCCGAGCATGATAACTTAGGGGAACTTTATTTCCATTTGGGCAATATTTCAGAAGATATACTTAAAGATGGACGAAAACAATTTGAAAATGGACTGCCAGGTATCAACGGTCAGAATTTAGTNCACAATACNCCTTGGGGAAAAGTACCTTCCACCCAATCACTACTTTATGCTTTCAATACTATTGCNGANGACAGAGCAGTTCAAGATGTTGGATTCGATGGTCTGGACGATGATCAAGAGCTGTTGATTTATTCAAATGGACCTCCTGAAGATCCTGCGCGAGACAACTATGAATTTTTCGTGGCGGCTAAAGGAGGAGTTTTAGACCGTTACAAAAATTACAACGGTACCCAAGGCAACTCCCCCGTTGCCTTTTCTGATTCCAATCGGGGAAACACTACCGAACCNGATTCTGAGGATATCAACCGGGATCAAAGTATGAATACTATCGACAGTTATTTTGANTACCGNGTCCCTATANCAAAATCAATGGGAGTTGGAAATCANCCNTTCATTACTGATGTTCGGGAAAATGTTAAAGTAGCTGTTCCAAACGGTGAGGAAATCACCACTAGATGGATTCAATTCAAAATACCGGTTCAGAAGGGTTACTATGAAGATACCCAGTTTNANGATTATTTTGAGGCTATTAATAACATTGAAGACTTACGCTCCATCCGTTTTATGCGACTAGTTNTNAAAGGTTTTTCTCAGCCTGTGGTATTTCGGTTTGGCACCNTGGATTTGGTGAGAGGAGATTGGCGCAGATACAACCGAAAACTAAANAATAAACTTCCCAAAAATAACAATACAACTCTNGACATAAGTACAGTGAATATTTTGGAAAATGAAAACCGTATACCCGTAAATTATGTGCTTCCTCCTGATATTCAAAGAGAACAGATTAACAATAACAATACTATTGTTCGACAAAATGAACAATCCATGTCCTTAAGAATATGCGACCTTCAACCAATGGACTACCGTGCAGTTTACAAAAATGTCAATGTAGACATTCGACAATACAAAAACCTTAAAATGTTTTTACATGCTGAATCCATCGTTGGTCAAAAACCTTTACCTGGGGAAGGAACTGCCGATGACTACGACCGACGCATGGTTGCATTTATTCGACTTGGGACAGATTTTTTGGACAATTATTATCAGGTTGAAATTCCTCTTAAACCCACCGATTATTCAGAAAGTTCCTCAAATATATTCACCGCTGATGAAGTTTGGCAACCGGAATCTAATGCTCTAGAGGTACCAATTAAATTACTGGCAAAACTAAAAGCAGCTGCCATTAACAATTCTGGTCTGGGCAGGATTTCCTATTTTGATGAAAACATGAATCCTATTAGTGAGTTTTCACCTATTAGCGCTTTGCCCGGATTCAAAAAATACAAATTTGCTATTAAAGGAAACCCCTCCCTAGGATCCATTAGGAACTTGATGATAGGAGTAAAAAACCCTTCCCAGCAGTTGGGAGATGATTTGTGTGGTGAAGTATGGTTCAATGAATTACGAATTGCTGGAATTGACTCTAAAGGTGGCTGGGCAGCCATTGGAGCCATGGACGCAAATATTGCTGATTTTGCCACTTTAGCCGGTACAGCCAGAATGTCTACCATTGGATTTGGCTCCATTGATCAGACCCCCAATCAAAGCAATCGGGAGGACATGAAGCAGTACGATGTGGTCACAAATATCAATATAGGGAAGCTTTTACCAGAAAAATGGGGACTTCAAATACCTCTTAACCTAAACATAGGAGAAACTTATATCACTCCTGAATACGATCCTTTTTATCAAGACATACTATTTCAAGATCGATTAGACGCTTCTAGAAGAATTTCACAAAGAGATTCCATTAACCAACAAGCCATTGACTATACAAAAAGAAAGAGTATTAGTTTGATTGGAGTACGTAAAAATAAAATGGGAAATAAACCCAGCCGTTTCTACAGTCCCGAAAATTTTGATTTCTCGTACGCTTATAATGAGTTATCTCACCACGATTATGAAATTAAAAATCAAACGGACAAAAACTTGCAATTGGGAGCTAACTACACACACTCCTTCAAGTCTATAGAAATTAACCCTTTTAGAAAAATTCAAGTTCTAAACCGAAAGCAATATTGGCAATGGTTGAAAGAAATTAATTTTAACCCCATTCCGAATAACATAGAAATTACTTCCAATATAAATAGAGATTTTAGTAGTCAGCGATTTCGCCAAGTATATATGGAGGGGATAGATTCGGGACTACAACTTCCATTACCAGACCTACAACTCAGAAATTATCTATTTGAATGGTCTTACTCCATAAGTCATAATCTCACTCGTTCTTTACGATTCAATTTTACAGCTTCCAATAATAATATCGTTAGAAATTTTTTCGAAAAAGATC
>NZAX01000016.1 GCA_002687665.1 Flavobacteriaceae bacterium | reverse complement strand
CCGATTCTGCCTTTGTAAAAGATTACTACTACTTTGCTTCTTATCTTACCAATAATGAAAAGTTGAGAGGTAGTATTTCTGTAGTCTAATCCAACAATAAAATTTGTGTCAAGAAAAGAAATATCAAAATTGTATTGTAAAAGTGCCTCTGTTGCACCACGAGCCGAAACTACACGGTTCCCCGTGGAATATAAAAATGTTGGATTATCCTCAGCTCCACCATCATTGTAAGTGTAAGCAACCTGAGCAAAAAAGTTGCCTTTTGTTAATCTTGCTTGGCCCCACATGTCATTACCTTGAGTCAAACCAAAACCTTGATCATTGATAAAAATACCTGATCCATTAGCAATTCCTCCGGAGATAATACCAGATGTATCGCTATTTGGTCTAAATTCAAGATGTACATTTGCAGAAACATTTCTATACTCTTGTTGTAATGGATTACCGTCACGATCAGGGTCAAGGTCTGATCTTCTTAAAAGAATTTTGCCAGGGAGAGTCGCATCTACAACATTATTTGTTATTGCTGGCTGTTTGATAGTAGTTTGGAATGAAGCAATTTGTTCAGCATCCTCCTCGGGATCCAGAGTAAAATCATCTCCTTCTGAGTATTTTACATTTACTTTATAGCCAAATGTTTTTGATTCGTTGGAAAAAGCATGTCTTACGGCACCTCCCATTGAACTCATATTTCCTCCATATAATTCTGCTGTTGTTCCTGGATAATCAATTGCTTTCTTTGTCATAAAATGGACAACACCAGCTTCAACACCAGGACCATACAAAGCAGAATTTGCTCCTCTTACTACCTCAATACGTTCTAAATCAAGGTTTGAAAGTCCAGCCTGATAGGTGAAAAAGGATCTCGCAACTGGAGTTACAATATTTCTATAATCTAACATTGGATAAACTCCTGTCCCAAACAAACCATTACCTCCTCTCATTTCTATATTCATAGTGTTAGCTGTTTGCTGCTGGACAGTTACTCCAGGAATATTTATAAGGTGTCTAACAGGGTCAATAGCTTCGGAGGAATTTTGAATGTCACGGGCTGTTATTAATGAAATTGAAGCAGGGGCATCTTGAACTTTTTCTGCTCTTCTGTTTGCAGAAATGATCACCTCTTCAAGTAAATCATTGCCTTCAATCATAGAAACATTAATTTTTTGAGAACTGTCACTGACCTGAACTACCTGAGTTACAAAACCTAGATAACTAAATTCAATGGAAAAAGGTAGTTCTTGGGTAATATTAATAGAAAAATTCCCGTCAAAATCTGCTGTAGTACCAAAATTCGATCCTTGAACAACAATATTTACACCTGGTAAAGGGTTGTTTTGCTCATCCACGACCGAACCACTGATACTAGTCTGGGCAAACGTGATATTTATTAGAAGCATTGCAAATAATAAACTTAATTTTTTAATAATTGTTTTTGTTTTCATTTAATTATCGTTTAAGTTAATGTGGTCAATAATATTTCGGGTATAAATGCCCGGTTCGGTTTTAAAGGTAAATATACTACTTTTCGAATAAAACGGTCTTTAAGTCTTCTNGCCAGTNTTTATATTTTTTGCTGTACATTTTTTCTAAATTTCCTCTTTTGATTTTTAAAGTGGGTCCCAAAATCTTGTTTTGCTCCGTCCATTGCTCCTTAGCCAAAACTAGGGTGGAAATTTTTTTATAACTTTCCAAATTTGCATTGATTTCTACCAATTTTTCCTCCANAAGGGAAATAAGTTCCTCTTTGGGAAGGGCTTTACCTATNTCTGAAAGTTGTGCCAATGCGATAGGTTGAGGCAAACCTAAACCTGTAANACATACCTCCTCCANNTCCTTTATNGATCCGAAGTCTTTTTCCANAGTTAGGGGTTCAATAAATTTACCCTTGGAGGTTTTAAAGCTATCAGCTACCCTACCGGTGATGTAGAGATAATTTTCTTTGTCCAAATAACCTTTATCTCCAGTGTGGAGCCAGCCATCTATAAGAGTTTCGTTAGTCATTTTTTCATTTTTGTAATATCCATCCATTACAAAAGGCCCTCGCATAAGAACCTCCTCGGTTTCTGGGTCTACACTGACCTCTACTCCACACTGAGGTTTCCCTACAGAATCTAATTTATTGAAGTCTCGACCATCTACTTGGGTACAAATAGCACAATTTTCAGTCATTCCGTATCCATTGGTAATGAAAATATCTANTTTCTTAAACCACTCTATGATAGATAGCTGTAATGGAGCTGAACCAGAAACGGTAGATCTGGCTCTNCTTAATCCAAGGTTCTTTTTTAATTTTCGTTTGATCAGTCCAGAAACGAGAGGTATTTTGAGAAGAATATTTAATTTACNNTGAGGAATTTTTGCCAAAATTCCCAGCTGAAATTTAGTCCATATCCTTGGTGCTGCAAAAAATACATGAGGTTGAATTTCTTTCAGGTTAGTTGCAAANGTATCTAACGACTCAACAAAAGAGATAGTTCCGCCAAAACGAAGGCAAACATGCTCTACGACAACTCGCTCCGCAATGTGATTTAGGGGTAAATATGAAATGAAGTCATTATTACCTGAAAAATCAATCTTCAGTGGATTGACCTGTTCGGTAATGATTTTAGTGGAATCCAGTGCCAAATAAGACAACTCTACTCCTTTGGGATTCCCTGTAGTACCAGAAGTAAAAATAATAGTCCACAAATCAGNAAGTTTTGGAACATGTATTTCTTGCAAGGGATCATATTTATTGATAAAATCAAACCACTCCTCTCCTCTATCAACAACAGAACAACTTTTGTAGTGAGGAAACCTAATTAATGGAAATTCNTTGGGAAGATGACTTTCTATATCATCCCAAGTCTCAATTTTGCCAACAAACAGAAGGTCAACATCACCAAAATCGAGTAAATATTTTAACTCTTCTCCCTTGAGAGAGGGGAAAAAAGGAACTGAAACATAGCCTGCCATCATTATGGCCATGTCAGCNATGATCCATTCTCTACAATTTTTTGATATTAACCCAATATGGGCGTTATCNCGGAGNCCCAGGGATTTGAGCCCCGTGGCAAGTTTTCTTGCCATTTTTCCTGCCTCAGCCCAAGTGTACTCTTCCCATTGATTACCAAANGGCTGTCTTAGAAAAGGACGGTCATGGAACTTCTTTTCCCACTCATAAAATTTAAAATCAAAACATTCATTATTACTCATCTTTTTTTGGTTTTTATAATTTCACTTTCAAATTGAATAGTCAATCAACTTATTTACAGATGAATTGCCGAAATCCTCAATATAGTTAAAATAAATAAAATCAANATATAATCCCTATGATCTATAGAGAAGCTTTCAATTNATTTTTTCTAATTTTTTANGCATTTAGGGTTAAATTTGATGCATACATTTAAANGTTAATCTCTTTCTAGTCAATGAAGAAACTCTTTTACTANTTCATTAAATACACAATCAAATTCACNATTCATTGTTATTTCAGGAAAATCAAAATTTATGGACGGGAAAATATCCCAAAGAATGGTGGAGTATTGTTTTCACCCAATCATCAGGGAGCTTTTTTGGATCCACTTTTGGTAGGGTGTAATATAAAGAGGCCAATAACATCTTTAACCCGTAGTGATGTTTTTGGTGGTCCACTACAATGGTTTATGGATGCTCTAAATATGCTTCCAGTATACAGAATTAGAAATGGTTATGCCAACCTTAAAAAAAATGAAGACATCTTTAAGCAGTGTAAAAATTTACTCTCAAAGAATCAGTGGATAATGATGTTTTCTGAGGCTGCACACCATGATGAATTCTACCTTCAGTCCCTTTCAAAGGGGAGCAGCCGATTAGCATTTGAAGCCCAAGAAAATTCTGACAATCCAATTTACATTGTACCGGTAGGAATAAATTATGGCCACAAAAGAAAACCGTTTTGTGATCTGCATTTGGTTTTTGGTAAAGCCATTTCAGTCAAAACCTTCATCGGAACAATTGATAAGAAACCCGAACTAATCAACAGTATTAAAGCAAGCTTAAGGTTGAGCATGGAAAAGTGCATGTGGCTTCCTAAAAAAGATGAGCATTATGAAGATCGAAAAAAACTTATTCATAGTCTAAATACCAAAAAATCATTCTATGATTTAAAAAAAGGTATTCTTTATAAAAGTCTATCCCCAAGAGAAACATTGAAGAATATTAAACTGCAAAAGACGTTGATAGAATTGCTTTCAATACCCAACCTGCCACCATTATTTATGATCAAAAAAATCCTGGAACTTTTTGATGATGTTGTCTTCTACAGCTCAATTAAGTTAAGTGCAGGTTTATTATTATTTCCCTTTTGGTGGACCAGTATTTTTATAACTGTGGGGATATTATGGGGTTGGAAAATTGGAATAATTGTTACATTCTGTTGCATTGGATTCCTATACATTAGACAAATACTNTCATTAAANTATTTATAATAGTATTTATCTATAANTTAAGCATAAAATAAGTNTAGANTCATTAAATTTAGTCTNNATAATTAANATAAATAGTTTATTNTTATTATANAAGAAAAAATAATCAGATAAAACTATATTNTNTTAAATAANGAGTGTCGCCAATCATCTATTTAGAGAGTCTTAGACCTAATATTCTGTGTAGAAAATCTCCAACTTTAATCCCCCATTTGGGTGATTTTGACTCTCTGAACCATGTAATATTACCCCCCTGGGATTAAGCACTGCAGTAATTGGATAATTGATCATTTTTTGATTAGCAGCTTCTGCTCTTCTGGTGTTGACAAAATTCAGTCCATTTAAGGGTACAAGCCCTAATCTTACGTTGGCCGAGTCCTTAGTAATAAGACGGTTGATATGATCCGTTATTTTGAATTTATAACGATAAGGTCTGTTAGCATCATCCAACTCCAAAATCCCTCCGTAAATAAATTTATTCCTATTTCTTGTATTATCATTTACCGAGTTATCTATACTAAAATCAGAAAGTGGGTCTCCATTATCGTATTTATACAAATACAGCCTATCAGGAAATTGAGATCTGTTAATTGAACTATATTTATCCTGATCGATATATAGTGTCAAATTAGCCTCATTGATTACCAAATTATTGTCTTTTAAATCCTTTAATATTTGTTTTCCTTGGTCGTCCAGCCCTTCAAATAGTTTCAACGTGGAAAACAATCCATTTCCACTTAGAAAAATTTGCTTTGAAGGCTTCTGATTTTGACCACCATGAATCTCTTGATCAATAGTTACGTTTAAATTGTTGTCTCTTATGGTATTGAAGTTCATTCCAAAATTTAGCAGAAAAGTTTTTGACTTCTTCTCTATGTTGTCATCAGATGTATCGTTTGCTGAACCATTGGTGTCTACTTCATCATATTCGTATTCAACTGTGATTCTGGCATTTCTGATATCTAATAACATATACAAGTCGTCATCAAGATTCTCAGTTTTTATAATCAGTCCACGCAGGTGTTTGGAAAAATTATCATCATTTGAAAAAACACTTCCTCCTTCTTGGTCAAGGATCTTTTCTTGAAAAAAAGCTTTATTAAGTGGGACTCTGATTCTTGGGGTCAAGCGAGTTTCTACAGTTTCTCGCTCATCTATATCCTCTGTNTCGGGATCGTCTTCTTTATAATTGAAACGCAACTCATCAAAATTGAGCTGGTAAAAATCATCGTGAAGTGTTTCNCCATAGAACCCTTTTTCAAAATAATCTGTATTGGAATAAAATTTAGATTGTTTTTGAAATTCAACTGCAGGATCATATTTGGATAAAAAATATTTAAGTTCGAATACCTTCAGATTAAATCTAGTATTGCGATTTCCATAAATAGAATCTATCTCATANGTTTTATTCTCATTGTCGTAAGTTTTGTTGTCTTGATCAACGTCATCCAAAATACCATCACCATCACTGTCATTACTTAAGGGATTGAGGTTATTAATAGTTTCAGTAGAGTCACTCAGGCCGTCTCCATCACTATCGCTNTCACTATCATTGGGGTCAAGATCTAGAGCATCAATTACACCATCGCCATCTTTGTCATTGGTATTGTTATAAAAAGGAATTTCAAGAAAAACCTGCGTTACGGTTTCTTTTTCNTCAATTACCGCCGCGTTATTATCATCCCCTTCATCCTCTTTTTTTTGAGTAAAATTTCCAAATACAGGGTTTTGGGNAACTACAAGCTTTGTAGTTATATCGGCTTCAGTAGTACCCAGNCCAGNTAGATTGATTTTACCTAATTGAGCTAGTGGCAGTCCATCGGTCTGAAAATAGTTTACCTTATTCTGATAAGAATATACGGGTGCCTCAAATTTTTTGGAAGTAAGAGCGGTAGAAAGTAAAAGCCCGGAACCGGCAGCGTGGTATTCTTTATCGCATGAAAAAATAATCACGGCAAATAACAAAAGAAAGGTCACTCGATTAATGAACATCCTTAAAAAACACATCTGTTATTTCAAAATATGATTTATGTAAAACTTTATTAAGGCATCCTCATCTTGAGAATCTTGGTAATTGAGTCCTGGGATTTGTTTCTCCATCGAATATTCTTCAATATAATTGGGGGTTTCAGAATCACCCATTACATAACCGTCAGAAAAATTTAGACTCAATTGTTCTAAATTTTCAAAATTAGGGTTTTTTAGAGGTTCAATCAGTTCCTCAGATATACCATCAAAAGCCACTTTTTTGTGGAATTGATCAGAAAAGACACCATCAAAATCCTGGGCGTACACAGAAGTTACAATTTTACTATTTATAAATATAGGATCATCTTTGTAATAACTGTTGAGATAAAGCGGAAATAAACTGGTAAACCAACCATGCAAATGGATAATATCAGGAGACCAATTTAACTTTTTAACTGTTTCAATAACTCCTTTGGTGAAGAAAATCATCCTTTCATCATTATCGTCGAAAAGTTTTTGATTTTCATCCCTTAATACAGCCCGTCTTTTAAAATATTCATCATTGTCAATAAAATAGACTTGCATCCTCTCTTTAGGAATTGATGCAACCTTNATNATTAANGGCATATCNACGTCNTTGATCACTAAATTCATTCCTGANAGACGAATTACCTCATGCAACTGATGCCTTCTTTCATTAATCAAACCATATCGTGGCATAAATATTCTAGTTTGACCACCATGATCATTAATGTTTTTCGGAATTTTGAATGAACTGATAGCTTGATTGGTCTGCGGAAGGTATGGCACCACTTCAGACGAGATATTTAGAATCTTTTTGTCTTTCATAAACTCTCAATAGATAATCAAGGGCATAAAGTTTTCGAAATTACGAAATTTAAACGGAATATGCTGAATTCTGTATATTTACGGCTGCTAATTTTTCAAAATGAAGGTTTTCAAAACTTCCCAACTCTTGGTTAAGTATTTATCAAAAAAAACTCGACCACTTGGAATGGTTCCTACTATGGGTGCTCTTCATCTTGGACATTTATCTTTGATTAAAAGAGCTTTGAAAGAAAATAAAACCGTNTTAGTCAGTATTTTNGTCAATCCTACTCAATTTGATAATAAAAATGACCTTGAAAACTACCCTATTAACATTAATAAAGATCTACTNAAACTANGAAAAGTCAGTGAAAAAATCATAGTTTACATTCCCAAAGTAGATGATGTGTTCGGCAATATTATAAAATCAAAACCTTTTGACCTGGCAGGTTTAGATCACGTAATGGAAGGTAAAAAAAGGGCAGGACACTTTCAAGGTGTGACAACAGTAGTAGTCCATTTTTTTAAAACCTTCGTTCCAGACTTCGCTTATTTTGGTGAAAAGGATTTTCAACAGCTTTTGATCATAGATCACATTAGCCGAACTCTTGAGCTAAAAACTAAAATTATAGGATGCCCAATCATAAGAGAAAATGATGGNCTTGCTATGAGTTCCAGAAATAGCTTGTTAACAAGTAATCAAAGAAAACTGGCNTCTAAATTATTTGAATGCTTGCAATTAGCAAAGTCCAATGCCAAAAAAATCCCCTANAGTTCACTCAAAACTCTGATCTCTAATTTTTTTGAGAAAAATGAAGGGATAGCTTTAGATTATTTTATGGTAGCAAACCCAAAAACACTAAAAGAATTTGATTTAGGACAGCCAATTGATAAAGGTCGTAGCTTTGTCGCAGCTACATTGGGAAAAATTAGGTTGATAGATAATTTGGATATATCATAAATTACTAAATTTATTGCGTGTTAATAGAAATAATAAAATCAAAAATCCACAGGGTTAAAGTTACTGACGCTGATCTGAGTTATGTAGGAAGTATTTCAATTGANAGGGACTTGATCGATGCTGCAAATTTTGTAGTNGGTGAAAAAGTCCATGTGGTAAATCTTAATAATGGCGAACGATTAGAAACCTATATCATCGAAGGAAAAAGAGGAAGTGGAGAGATAACGCTAAATGGACCTGCAGCCAGGAAAGCTCAAAAAGGGGATATAATTATTGTTATAGGATATGCTCAGATGGAATTTGAAGAGGCAAAAAAATTCAAGCCNACTGTAATTTTTCCAGATGAAAATACCAACCGCNTAAACTAAAANATTGAGGAAAGTCCTATCACTTTCAAAAAAAACAATCCCTTTAGCCATAGGAGTATTTTTTATATACCTGACTTATATAAATACAACCGCCGAAGACCGAGAAAACATTGTTAAATATATCCAAAATGCAAATTATCGCTTTGTATTTTTGTCTGTTTTTTTTGGAATATTGAGTCATATTTCCAGNGCAGTTCGCTGGCAATACCTTTTGTTGCCCTTGGGCTATCACCCAAAAGCAATCAATTCTATTTTAGCAGTATTAATTGGTTATTTATCAAACTTGGGCATTCCCCGTTCAGGAGAATTACTAAGAGCTTCGGTAATGAATCGTTATGAAAGCATCCCTTTCCAAAAAGGGTTTGGCACTATCATAGCAGAGCGAGTAGTTGACCTTGTTATACTCCTCACTTTTCTCCTTTTAGCACTGGGACTGCAANATGATCTAATTGCAGACTACTTAAACCTTAAAGATTTGAACTTCTTTTATGCCTTAACAACTCTGATTCTTTTAATATTAATACTCATTTTGTTAAGAACNTTTTTCCGACATTCTACCCACCCCATTACAGTTATAATAAAACAATTCTTTCAGGGATTGTGGGAGGGAATGGTTTCAGTAAAACACATGAAAAACAAAGTCCTTTTTGTTGCTCATACCATTTTTATTTGGTTAATGTATGTATTGATGTTTTGGATCATTAAATTTTCCATTCCTGAAACAGTTAATTTGGGAATTAACGCAATGATNCCTGCTTTTGTAGTAGGAGGATTGTCTATTTCTGCAACTAATGGCGGTGTGGGAATCTATCCTTACACAGTTTCAATGGTGTTGATTGCTTTTGGNATATCCAAAGAATCTAGCTTAGCNTTTGGATGGATCATTTGGACATGCCAGACGCTTATGGTAGTTACTTTTGGTGCCATAGCATTTTTTGCTTTACCTTTGGTTAATCGCCAAAAATAAAGCTCATTTTTTTTCTATTGTTGTTATGAGTAAAGTCAAAACCTCCTTCTTTTGTCAAAGCTGTGGTTCGCAACATACACAATGGCAAGGCCAGTGTAACTCATGTAAACAATGGAATACGCTTACAGAAGAGGTGGTGAATAAGCCCGATAAAAAAAATTGGAGCCGCAATAATAAAGTCATTACAATTTCAAAGCCTCAAAAAATAAATCAGATTGAAATTTCCTCGGAATCAAGAATAAAAACTTCAGATGCTGAATTGAACCGAGTTTTGGGTGGTGGAATCATTCCTGGAGCACTCATGCTTTTGGGGGGAGAACCTGGTATTGGCAAATCCACACTGCTATTACAAATTGCCATGACCATGAATTTTAAAGTCCTTTATGTNTCAGGAGAAGAAAGCCNNCGTCAAATCAAAATCCGTTCTAACCGAATGGATATCAACTCAGATCAATGCTATATACTTAGCGAGACAAAAACCCAAAACATATTCTCACAAATTGAAATCTTAGCTCCTGAATTAGTAATTATTGATTCTGTACAAACTTTACATACCGATTTCATTGATACTAGCCCAGGAAGTGTGTCTCAGATTAAAGAAAGCACCATAGAGTTTATAAAGTTTGCCAAGGAGACACACGTCCCTGTTTTTTTGGTGGGACACATCACCAAAGATGGTCAAATCGCAGGACCAAAGATATTGGAACATATGGTAGATGTAGTATTGAATTTTGAGGGAGACCGGAATCATATCTACCGCATCTTAAGAACCCAAAAAAATCGCTTTGGGCCGACTTCAGAGATTGGGATTTATGAAATGCAAACAAAAGGTTTGAGGTCGGTTAGTAACCCAAGTGAACTTCTGATTTCGGAAAAAGATGGAAATATGAGTGGACATGCCATTGCTGCAACCATTGAAGGTATTCGTCCTTTAATGATTGAAATCCANGCCTTAGTTAGCACTGCTGTCTATGGCACTCCTCAAAGAACCACTTCCGGTTATAATACTAAAAGGCTCAATATGCTTTTGGCTGTTTTGGAAAAAAGGGCGGGTTTTGCATTGGGTACGAAAGATGTTTTTATCAATATTACAGGTGGCATTACTGTCGCTGATCCAGCCATTGATTTGGCAGTAATCGCTGCCATATTATCTAGTTATCACGACATTGATCTTTCTGAAAATTTTTGTTTCGCGGCTGAGGTAGGACTATCTGGCGAAATCAGGCCTGTACCGAAAANAGAACAACGCATAAATGAAGCGTCAAAACTGGGATTCGAAACCATTGTTATTTCTAAATTTGCTAAAATTGAAAAACAANATAAATACATTAAAGTATTGGCCGTTTCAAAAATTGAAGCTTTAATCAAAAAGCTTTTTGGTTAATATTTAAANCCTTTTCCATTATANAATGTAAATTTATTTGATCAAAAATCAATGCCATGGATAAAGTAATCAAGGATTTTCTGTCTGAGGTTAGCAAAAGAAATCAAAATGAGCCTGAATTTATGCAGGCAGTTACTGAGGTNGCCGAAACAGTTATCCCACATATCGTTAAAAATAATGTTTACTACGGTCAAAATATTTTGATGCGCATGGTAGAACCAGAGCGAGTGGTTTCCTTCAGAGTTGCTTGGATAGATGATCAAGAGGAAATTCAGGTAAACAGAGGTTACAGAATAGAAATGAATTCTGCGATTGGACCCTATAAAGGAGGCCTGCGTTTTCANCCCAGTGTGAACTTAAGTGTCCTGAAGTTTTTGGCTTTTGAGCAAATNTTTAAAAACAGCTTAACCACCCTTCCTATGGGTGGGGGTAAAGGGGGTTCAGATTTTGACCCTAAAAATAGAACTGATACAGAAGTGATGCGTTTTTGCCAAAGTTTTATGACTGAATTATTTCGTCACATAGGCCCAAATCGGGACATCCCTGCTGGAGATATCGGTGTGGGAAGTAGAGAAATTGGTTATATGTTCGGGCAATACAAGCGGTTGAAAAACGAATTTACTGGGGTTTTGACTGGAAAGGGTATTTCTTGGGGAGGTTCGCTTATCCGTCCTGAAGCAACAGGCTATGGCGTGGTTTATTTTGTTCAAAAAATGATGGAACACAATGGGGCAGGTATAAAGGGCAAAAAAGTAGTGATCTCTGGTAGTGGAAACGTAGCCCAGTATGCCGCAGAAAAGACCATTCAATTGGGGGGGAAAGTATTGACTTTATCAGATTCTTCAGGATACATTTACGACTCCNAAGGCATAAATGAAGAAAAATTAGCCCACTTAATGGAGCTTAAAAATATAAAAAGNGCCCGCATCAGCGCCTATATTGAAAAGTATCCNAAGGCGAAATTCGTTGCAAGTAAAACCCCTTGGGAAATAGCTTGTGAGATAGCCATACCTTGTGCTACCCAAAATGAATTAAATGATAAGGATGCTGCATTATTAATAAAAAATGGGTGTATTTGCGTTGGTGAGGGGGCCAATATGCCCTCTACCCCAGAGGCAATACGTCAATTCATCAATCACAAAATATTGTATGCTCCCGGTAAGGCTTCTAACGCGGGTGGAGTTGCTGTTTCAGGATTAGAAATGGCACAAAATTCTCTGAGATACAATTGGTCCCGTGATGAAGTAGATGCCAAATTACAATCCATCATGGGCGAAATTCACCAATCGTGTTTGGATTATGGTAAAGAAGAGGGCTTCGTCAACTACNTAAAAGGAGCCAATATTGCTGGTTTTGTAAAAGTTGCCGATGCCATGCTTGCTCAAGGGGTGGTTTAAATCTGCTATAATACATGTTGATTAAAACCAATGCAATTGTTTTAAGTACTTTAAAATATGNTGATTCCAGCCTAATCGCTCGCTGTTATTGCAAAGAACTTGGATTAAAATCTTTTATGCTCAAAGGCATACTGTCCTCCAAAAAAAGTCAACTAAATAAATCACTGTTTCAACCTCTTAATATTATCAAACTCATTACANAGGTTAAAAACGAAAGCAAAGATGGGCTTCATTTTATAAAGGAAGCCAGAATTTGTTTTCCTCTGATCGAAATTCCATCAGACATCAAAAAAAACACAGTAGCCCTTTTTTTGTCTGAGGTAATGGGTCGAGTAATTACTGAAGAAGGGGCTCCAAATCAAATACTATANCATTTTATAGAAAAAAACATTATTTTTTTGGAGCAAAAAGGGTTTTCTCCCCTTTTCCACTTAAAGTTCATGACGGATCTCAGTCATCATCTCGGCTTTTATCCCAACCAATCTAATTTGAAAGAGGATTATTTTAACCTGGAAAGCGGCTGTTTTTGTAGTTCATCTAGATCTAAANATGTTATTGGAGGTGACTTGGTAATAACGTTAAAAAAAATCCTTGGCACTAATTTTGAAGATTTGAATGATTTAAAGATCCCCAATTCACTGAGAATAAAGGTATTGAACGTATTGATAGATTATTTTAATTTACATTTACATGGTATTGGAAAAATAAAATCACTAGACATACTCCATGAAATCTTTCGTTAAGAATTGTTTTCTCTTGCTGANCACTTNCTTTTCTTTCCTACNACAGTATTNGTGGNCAAGAANTTTGGNTNGAAGACNNNGTAACNGGTGAGCCNCTNGAAAATGTAATGATTTTTTCAGAAAACAGAAATAATAGCCTACTGACCAATGCACTAGGAAAAGCGGTACTTGATGACTTTCCACACCAAGGACAAATCAAATTTAGCCTTTTAGGATATCAACCCTTAAGCATTTCATTTCTAGAAATTTTGCAAGGTAAAAAAGTAATCTCATTAACACCGGAAGATGAAGTTTTAGAGGAAGTGATTCTTTCTGTAGCACGGTCCCAAGCCACCAGAGACAAAATAGCTGAACAAGTAGGTATTATCTCTCAGAAAGAAATTGAAACCGTTGGAGTGGCAACAGGTGCAGACCTTCTAGAAATAAACCCCAATATAAGGATTCAAAAATCTCAAGGTGGAGGAGGTAGTCCTGTCTTGAGAGGATTTGAAGCCAATCGAGTCCTAATAGTAGTCGATGGAGTTAGAATGAACAACGCCATCTACAGATCGGGTCATCTACAAAACGCCATCACTATCGACCCACACAATATAGAACGGGTGGAAGTGACCTTTGGGTCTTCCTCCGTTGGTTATGGTTCCGATGCCCTAGGAGGAGTAATTCACTACTACACCAAATCTCCTCATTTGAATAGTAAATCAACTGTAAAATCTGAGTTCTCATCTACATTCAATCATGCCAATCTGTCTTTTATAAATAATGCTAACACATCTTTAAGTTTTAAAAACTGGGGGAGCATTACAAGTGTGAGTTACTCTAATTTTGGAGACATTAGAATTGGTAATAAAAGAAGCCACGGTTTTTCTAATTGGGGATTGACTCCATATTTCTCTCTCAATAGCAGAAATAATTATAATGATAGCCCTGTCAGAAATTCCAATCCCAACATTCAAAAGAATACGGGTTATGACCAATTTGATCTTTTCCAAAAATTCCTAGTTCGGCTCCCCAGCGACATGATTTTAAATATCAATCTTCAATATTCGGAATCCTCCGATATTGATCGATACGATAAATTGATGGAGGAGCGTAATGGGAGTCTTCGCTTCAGCGAGTGGTATTACGGTCCCCAAAAAAGGTTTTTTCTCTCCCCACAACTCAAATTTTTCTTGGGGAAAAATTGGTTAAAAAAAGGAACGCTCACAGCTGCCTATCAAAATGTAGAAGAGTCCAGAGTCAATCGAAAATTTGGAAGCCTAACCCGTTCGAATCAAATTGAAAAGGTTGACGTTTACAGCATTAATGCCGATTTTTATGGAAATGTAGCTCAAGGGCACTCTTTGTCCTATGGTTTGGAATGGACTTACAACAGAATTCGATCCNAAGGCTTCGCTATAGACTTAGATCTTGATTTTGAAAACATCATAGGTTNCAATAACCGAACCATGATACCTTCCCGTTACCCCAGTGATGGNAGTAGTGCCTCCAGTTTAGCAGGTTATTTAAATTGGATCTACAGGGNGAATGATCGTCTTACAATCAATGGTGGACTGAGACTAACAGGATCCAAGATTATTGCGCGGTGGAATGACACTGCTCAAGTGGACAAACTACTATCCTCAGTCGATTTACAGTCAGAGGCATTGACATATACTTTGGCCATGACCTTCAGACCCAACGAAAAATGGCAAATCAACAATCTAATCTCCAGTGGATTCAGAAACCCCAATATTGATGACATCGGAAAAATCAGGGAGAGCAACGGAATTCTCTTGGTCCCCAATTCCTTTTTAAAACCAGAATACGCCTATACATTTGAATCTGGAATCAAATTTACCAGTTCAAATAAAATCAATTATATTGACCTCAGAGGCTTTACTACGCTAGTTTCTCGACACATCGTAAGGTCTGATTTTATCGTTTTTTCTGACATCAGTACCCCCAATGAAAATACTATTTTATATAATGGAGAGGAAGTTTCTACCCAGGCCAACAAAAATTTGGGAAATCGTTATATTTTCGGGTGCTCCCTCCAAGGGAAATGGATGTTGAGTGATCCATTCGAAATTTTGGGAGGAATAACCTATAATACTGCAGATCAAATCCCTGACTATGGGCCCATGCCTTCTATCGCTCCGCTATTTGGGACCCTTATACTTTCTAATGAAGTTAAGAACTGGAAAACCTTACTAATTTGGAAGTTCAGTAAACGGAAATTTTCCACTGATTACAGTTGGGGTGGAGAAGATGGGCTGAACGAAACCCCAATAGTGAATCCTGATTCCCCCTTACAAATAAATAAATATTACGGTATGCCTTCTTGGAACACATGGTCAATTATGTCTCAATATAAGTTTGGAAAATTCATCATATTAAATGTCGGGCTGAAAAATATTTTTGATCTTCATTACAGAACTTTTGCTTCGGGTATCTCTGCTGAGGGAAGAAGTTTGCAATTAGGATTAAAGGTTAAAATCTAAAATCCTTTTTTTTTACCTAAAATCACTAATTTCGCAACTTTAATAGACTTACCCTGACATGGTTTTTAAAGAGTATAAAGGACTGGATTTACCGAAAATTTCATCTGAAATACTAACCCTTTGGGAAGAACAAAAAATTTTTGAAAAAAGTATCTCCGAAAGGGAAAACTGTCCTCCTTATATTTTTTATGAAGGCCCCCCGTCGGCAAACGGTGTACCTGGAATTCACCATGTTATGGCGCGAACGATCAAAGATATTTTCTGCCGTTACAAAACCCAAAAAGGTTATAAAGTAAATCGAAAAGCAGGTTGGGATACACACGGTTTACCAGTCGAACTTGGAGTTGAAAAGACATTAGGGATTACTAAAGATGCCATTGGAGCTTCCATTTCGGTTGAGGAGTACAATGAAGAATGTAAGAAAGCGGTAATGAAATACACTGATGTTTGGAATCAATTGACCCAAAAAATGGGCTATTGGGTAAATATGGATGAGCCCTATGTTACCTATACTTCCAAATACATGGAAACAGTTTGGTGGTTAATCAAACAGATTCATCAAAAAGGTCTCTTATACAAGGGTTATACCATTCAACCCTACTCTCCAAAGGCAGGAACTGGATTGAGTTCTCACGAGTTAAACCAACCAGGCACCTACCAAGAAGTGAGTGATACTTCAGTGACAGCACAATTCAAGACCATAGAGGGTTCGCTCCCTGATTTTCTAAAAGGTAGTTCTCCCCTCTATCTTCTGGCATGGACCACTACACCGTGGACACTACCTTCCAATACAGCATTAACCGTCGGTCCAAAAATTGACTATGTCTTAGTTCATACTTTCAACCAATATACCTTTCAACCTGTTCGAGTTATATTAGCCAAGGCCTTAGTCAGCAAGCAGTTCTTTGGAAAATATGAGATTGTTACTGATCTATCGGCCTTAGAGGCTTACACAAAAGGAGCAAAAAAAATTCCTTATTTCCTGGAAAAGGAAATCAAAGGGAAGGATCTACTCAACATCAGATATGAAAAAATTTGGAAGGAAGCACCGGAACCAGTAGATAATCCTGAAAATGCTTATCGGGTCATTTTGGGAGATTTCGTGACCACAGAGGATGGAACAGGAATTGTACATACCGCCCCTACTTTTGGTGCAGATGACGCAAAAGTAGCGAAAGAAGCAATCCCTGAAGTCCCTCCCCTTCTGATTTTGGACGAAAATAATAATAAAGTTCCTCTGGTGGACTTACAAGGTAAATTTCGCCCTGAAATAGGAAGCTTGGCAGGACAATATGTCAAAAACGAATACTACGATCAAGGTAAGGCTCCCGAGAAATCCAGTGATGTTCAAATCTCTATTCAGCTCAAAAAAGAGAATGCCGCATTTAAAGTTGAAAAGTACGTTCATTCTTATCCAAATTGTTGGAGAACAGACAAGCCCATTCTTTATTACCCACTCAACTCATGGTTTATTAAGGTAACAGAGGTGAGGGATAGGCTTACAGCCTTGAATCAACAAATCAACTGGAAACCAAAAACCACTGGTGAGGGAAGGTTTGGAAATTGGCTAGCCAACGCCAACGACTGGAACCTCTCAAGATCACGATTTTGGGGTATCCCACTTCCAGTATGGAGGACAGAATTTGGAGAGGACACCAAAGTAATCGGATCCGTCGAAGAGTTATACCAAGAGATCGAAAATTCCATTCAAAGTGGCCACATGACTACAAATCCATTTGGAGATTTTAAAGTGGGTGACATGAGCGAAGCGAACTATAATAAAATTGACCTTCACAAACATATTGTTGATGAGATTGTGCTGACCTCAGCCCAAGGGGCACCCATGCATCGAGAAAAAGACTTGATCGATGTTTGGTTTGACTCTGGCTCCATGCCCTATGCCCAATGGCATTATCCATTCGAAAACAAAGACAAAATTGACAATGGCTCTGCTTTTCCAGCCGACTATATCGCTGAGGGGGTAGACCAAACCCGTGGGTGGTTCTACACCCTACATGTCATCAGCACACTGGTTTTTGATTCCATATCTTATAAAAATGTAGTCTCCAACGGATTAGTTTTGGACAAAAACGGTCAGAAAATGTCCAAACGATTAGGTAATGCCGTGGATCCTTTTGAAACAATTAACCAATATGGAGCAGATGCCACCCGCTGGTACATGATTGCAAACGCCAACCCCTGGGACAATCTCAAGTTTGACTTGGACGGCATAGGCGAAGCCCAAAGAAAGTTTTTTGGCACATTATACAACACATATTCCTTCTTCAGCCTGTATGCCAACTTAGACGATTTCAAAAATGAAGAAGCCCCAATTCCACTAAATGACCGCTCTGAATTAGATCGCTGGATTTTGTCCGAATTAAACAGTTTGATCGGTAAGGTCGACGCTTTCTTCGAAGAATATGAGCCAACTAAAGCAACTCGTGCCATCACAGAATTTGTTCAGGAAAAATTGAGTAATTGGTATGTAAGATTGTCAAGAAGACGTTTCTGGAAAGGAGAATATCAAAAAGATAAAATTGCAGCCTATCAAACCCTGAGGGAGTGTTTGCTAACTGTAACCCAATTGTCTGCCCCTGTAGCTCCCTTTTACAGCGACCGTTTGTATCAAGATTTGACCGAGAATACGGCTGGGCAAAAATCAGCATCAGTTCATTTATCTACTTTTCCCAAGGCCAATCCTGATGCAATCGATTTTGCCTTGGAAAATCGTATCAATAAGGCCCGAAATATTACTTCATTGGCACTATCTCTAAGGAAAAAAGAACAAATCAAAGTCAGACAACCCCTACAAACTCTTATGATTGCTGTTAATAGTGCTGAGGAAAAAACCGAAATCCAAAAAATTCAAGAACATTTGTACTCAGAGATCAATGTCAAATCTATTAAGTTGATTGATGATGACAGTAATATATTGGTCAAAGAAATCAAACCCAATTTTAAAGTATTAGGCCCCAGATTCGGTAAGGATATGAGGAAAATAGTAGGTAAAATCAACGCTTTTGGGGAAGAAGAAATAAAAATTCTCGAGCAGGAAGGGGTAATCAAAATACCCTTTAATGAAAAAAATATTATTTTAGACATTAGTGAGGTGGAAATAACCTCCAAAGATATTGAAGGATGGCTGGTTGCCCATGGAAATGGTCTAACAGTAGCTCTAGATATTTCAATGACAGAAGATTTAATTAATGAAGGTATTGCTCGGGAACTGATCAATCGCATCCAAAACATAAGAAAAGAAGCTGGACTAGAAGTCACCGATAAAATAGATATCAGCTTTTTGGCCGACAATGATTTAAAACAAAAAATTAAAAAAAACATTGATTACATCCGCTCGGAAACCTTAGGAGAAGAGATTAACTTTCCCTCGCAAATGAACGATGGTGTCCAAGTTGTTTTTGACAATATTAAAACACAAATAACCATTAAAAAGATTTAAAATGGCTAAAGAAAAAAAAGCTCGGTATTCAGACCAAGAGTTAGAAAATTTCAGAAAATTGATTGAAGAGAAGATCGAAAAAGCCCAAGAAGATTTAGAACTCTTGAGAAGTGCATACATGAATGATGGGAACAATGGTACTGATGACACCTCCCCCACTTTTAAAGCCTTTGAGGAAGGTTCAGAAACTATGTCCAAGGAAGCCAATACACAATTGGCCATACGTCAGGAAAAGTTCATACGTGATTTAAAGAATGCAATGATCCGTATTGAAAATAAGACCTATGGTATTTGTCGTGTAACAGGAAAATTGATTAATAAAAAGAGGCTCTTACTTGTCCCTCATGCTACCTTAAGTATTGAGGCCAAAAACATGCAAAAATAGCGTTTGAAATTTAAGGTCTCCAATATCAATCTGCAAACAGCAATAGTAATCATATTGGTAGTGCTATTAATGGATCAAGCATCAAAGTTTTTCATCAAGTTAAATTATCCGCTTTCGCTCTATGGAAATGATGCAATTGTCGACTGGGGATTTTTTAAACTCCTCTTTGTAGAAAACAAAGGAATGGCTATGGGGGCCAAACTCAATGATATTTTCCCCTTTTTTTCTGAAAAAACTGCCAAATTAGTTTTAACAATCTTTCGTTTGTTGGCCATTGTAGCGATTGGTTATTGGTTGTGGGGTAACATCCAAATGCAAACAGCTAATCTTTTTCGTTTGGCACTTTGTTTGATTTTTGCCGGTGCTTTAGGTAACATTATCGACTCGGTATTTTATGGAATAATCTTCTCCCACAGTTATGGGCAGGTAGCCACACTATTTCCTGAAGGAGGAGGTTATGCCTCCATCTTTCAAGGCCATGTAGTGGATATGTTACAATTTCCTCTTGTAAGCTGGAATTGGCCCGATTGGATGCCCTGGGTAGGAGGTGAACACTATACTTTTTTTCAATATGTCTTTAATATTGCTGATACAGCTATCAGTATAGGGGTTGGAATTTTAATTGTTTTTAACAAAACGATTTTTGGGCAAGAGGTCAAGAAGAGTTCTAGTCAGAAAGCATAAGTTTCTCTAGGAGTAACAGCATAATCCAAAGCAATATCATTGGTATCAATATCCTCAATTTTGGATACAGGATCGAAAAAAGACAATCCCACCTTAAGCGTATCCCTATTGCATTCTCCCAAAAAACGATCGTAATAGCCTTTACCATATCCTACGCGGTGACCCTGGTGGTCAAAAATCAATAAGGGAACAAAAACTACCTCAATTTGTTGGGGATTTATGAGAATTCCAGAGAGAGGTTCTGGAACTCCAAAGCGATTCAATTTTAAAGTGATTAGATCCGTGAGCAAGAAATGTTTCAAACCTTTGTCATCAAGCATTTTGGGAACAACAGGCTGCTTGTCTTTTCCTTGAAGAATTGAAAGCAGATAGGAGGTATCGACCTCCTTATTTTTTTCAGATGTCATAAAAAGATGGTACAAGGAATATCCCCAAAGATCAATTGTCAAACAACGATTGGAAATATCAATACTCCAATCAGCGATTTGGTCTTCTTTCAAGTGATCTCTGCGCTTTCGGTATTCCTTTCTTAAAGCCGCCTTTGTATTCAAATACTTTAAATTTTGCCTTAAAATTAAGCATATTTGTGCCTCCCTATTGCTAAAAGTCATTTTTCTATTGCTTCGATAAAAACGTAACTTCGTTCAATGGAACAACCGCCAATAACAATTCAATATAAAACACTCCCTACTAGTCCTGGTGTATACCAGTACATTGATAAAAATAATACGGTGATATATATAGGTAAAGCAAAAAACTTGAAGCGTAGGGTGAGTTCCTATTTTAGCAAAGTTCATGACAACGTCAAAACCCGAATTCTTGTGAAGAAAATTCACCGTATGGAGCATATTGTGGTGCCCACGGAGGTTGATGCCTTGTTACTGGAAAACAATCTGATCAAAAAATATCGCCCTCGATACAATATTCTTTTAAAAGATGACAAAACCTATCCTTGGATTTGCATAAAAAAGAATCCTTTTCCTCAAGTAGTGAGTACTCGTAAATTAATTCGAGACGGTTCAGAGTACTTCGGCCCATACCCAAATGTGAAAACAGTTTATACTCTTATTGAACTAATTAAAGATGTTTATCCATTTCTTAACCACGAATTAAATCATTTAACTAAAGAGAATGATTTAAACAAAGTCCATAAACTTTTTGAAGATAATAAAACTTCAATAAGACATTTGATTAATGGAAATTTTAAAACATCGATTGATAAGCTTCAAATTCTAATGAAAAAACACGCTACTAACCTGGAATTTGAAGAGGCAAATACTATTAAACTTAAATTAGATTCCTTGAAAAATTATCAGTCAAAGTCCACTGTGGTCAACTCCAAAATTACCAATGTGGATGTATTTTCTATCATTTCGGACGAAAGCTATGCCTATGTCAATTTTTTTCAGGTTGCATTTGGTTCCATAATCCGCTCCCATACGTTAGAAATCAAAAAAAAACTGGAGGAGACTGAGGCTGAAATTTTACCTATTGCAATTGTTGAGCTTCGACAACGATTCAATTCTCAATCCAAAGAGTTATACCTTCCTTTTGAAGTAGACTTGGGGCCGAAAATCAAAGTAACGATTCCCAAACTTGGTGAGAAAAAAAAACTTGTTGACCTGTCCCAAAGAAATGCTAAGTTTTTTAGAATGGAACGTTTTAAACAAATGAAAATAGTAAATCCAGAAAGACATTTTAAAAGGCTAATGAATCAGTTGAAAACAGATCTATATCTCAAAGAAGAACCCACTCACATTGAATGTTTTGACAATTCCAACATACAAGGAACCAACCCTACTGCCGCCTGTGTAGTTTTTAGAAACGGCAAACCTTTCAAAAAGGATTACCGGCATTTTAAAATCAAAACCGTCGAGGGGCCCGATGATTTCGCCTCCATGGAGGAAGTCGTCCACCGACGTTATAAACGACTCTCCGAAGAAGGACATTCCCTTCCTCAACTGATTGTGATTGATGGAGGAAAGGGACAACTTTCCTCGGCTGTAAAAAGCTTGGATCGTCTGGGGCTNAGGGAACAAATTGCAATCATTGGTATTGCNAAAAGGTTGGAAGAAATTTATTATCCTGGAGACAGTATTCCAATGTATTTGGATAAAAAATCAGAGACTNTAAAGGTGATTCAGCAATTGAGAAACGAGGCGCACCGCTTTGGGTTGACACTTCACCGCAACATCCGTAGTAAAAATGCACTAAAATCTCCATTGGATCAGATAGAGGGTATAGGCCCCAAAACAAAAGAAAGATTACTCAAAAAGTTTAAATCGTTGAAGAGAATTAAAGCCGCTTCAAAAGAGGAAATCATAGCCCTACTGGGTAGCGTAAAAGGAGTCAAAATTTTTCAAAAACTCCAGGAACTCTAATTTTTTGTTGATTTGTAGGTTTCATCAAAATGTTTTTACATTCAATTACTTAATTTTACTATCATGTCCATTAGGAAAATACTGTTACTTGTATTGGTTTCTAACATAAGCCTATTTGGATTTACTCAATCGATAACAGAAGAACCTCCTTCAGAGGTAAATCTTCCTTTTAGGGCAGGGGAATGGTTTGAATTTAGAATTCACTATGGTTTTTTCAATGCCAGCTATGCTACATTGGAACTATCAAATGATACACTCAACGGCAGACCTGTTTTGCATGCCAAAGGATATGGTACAACAACAGGTCTTGCTCGTTGGTTTTTTAAGGTAGAAGATCACTATGATACATATTTTGATAATAAAAAGGTTATCCCATACTGGTTTATCCGCGATATCTATGAAGGTGGCTACACCAAAAATTTAGAGATCAATTTTGATCATGAACAAAATCTAGCACATGTCAATGATCTGAAATATAATAAACAGGAGACTTTCAAAATTACCGATAGTGCTCAAGATCTCATCTCTGCCTTTTATTACCTCAGAGCATTTTATCCAAGCGATAAATTGAAGCTAAATGAATCCTTTAGTATCAATATGTTTTTTGATAAAGAAAATTATATTTTTAAAATGAAGTTTTTGGGGAAAGAATTACTTAACACGAAATTCGGGAAGATCCAATGCATGAAGTTCAGGCCCTATGTTCAGTCCGGAAGAGTTTTTAGAGAGAAGGAGAGCGTAACCCTTTGGATCACGGACGACGGTAATAAAATTCCCATCCGATTGCAGGCCGATCTGGCTATCGGATCCATTAAAGTGGATCTGGAAAAGTTTAAAAACTTAGCTGCTCCCTTTAAAATAAAATTCAATTAAACTTTCTTATTGTTTATTACTCTTTGTATAACTTTTTTTTAACCCCTTGTGAATGAAGACCTAAAGCAATAAATTTGTTATAAACAAAAAATATTCTTATTAATTTGAAAAAGGTTTTTGAGATAATAGTTTTTTTAGGAATCTTAACTTTGTTTCCCTCCTGTGAGATCAAAAAATCATCTCCATTAGTCGAGCAATCAATTGCCAAACTAGAATTAATCCCCAAAAATATTAAATATGGCTTTGACTTAGATCAATGTAGAATCGTAAAGAAGAAAATCAAAAATGGAGATACTTTTGGCTCTATTCTTGAAGAAAATGGCATTGACTATCCCGAAGTATATAAAATCCTAAAAGTTGTCAAAAACAAAGTAAATGTAAAGCGATTGGTTGTCGGGAATTATTACACTCTATTATTTTCAAAAGACAGCATCTTAACCCCCAAAGCCTTTATTTACGAGCCCCAGGTTGATAATTATACAGTTATTCAATTACGTGACAGTATTTATGGTAAAAAAGTGGTTAAACCAATCAAAATCGTAACCAAAGAAGGAAATGGTCTGATCAAAAACTCACTTTATGAGACAATGATGAATAGTGGACTAAATGACCAATTGACATATTATCTTGCAGATGTCTATGCTTGGAATATCGATTTTTACAGGCTTCATAAAGGAGATCGATTCAAAGTTATTTATACTGAAAAGTTTGTCGATGATACCATATCAATTGGGATTGAACGAATTAAAGCAGCTATTTTCGAACATGCCGGAAAAGAATTTTATGCTTTCGAGTTTCAGCCCGATTCTCTTAAAGGAATCGTAGAATATTTCGACGAAAATGCCAAAAACTTGAGAAGAGCATTCCTAAAAGCACCTGTAAAGTTTGGACCTGTTACCTCACGTTACAATCTCAAACGGAGAATTGCCTATTATGGTAATCGCATCAAGCCTCATCGCGGTACAGATTTTGCCGCGAGCGTTGGAACCCCTATATTGTCCACTGCCAAGGGTATAGTAGTCAAATCATCCTATACTAGAGGTAATGGAAACTATGTTACAATCAAACACAACAATACCTATAGCACTCAATACCTCCACATGAAACACCGAAAAGTGAAAGTTGGTGAATGGGTTGAGCAAGGACAGGTAATCGGATCGGTTGGCATGACTGGCTATACGTCTGGGCCGCATGTGTGCTATCGATTTTGGAAAAACGGTATACAAGTAGACCCATTTAGACAAATACTTCCCGAAGCCAAGCCCATTTCCAATAAACTAAAAACTACTTATTTAAATGACATTGTCAATTTGAAAACTCAACTCGATTGCATATCTTTTAATTCAAAATCAACATACATTAATTCAGCTTTAGCTCAATCAAATAGTGACATTCAATAAGCATAACCCATTATCCCTGAAATCATGGAAATTACTGGAGTCCCATTTTCGAAAAAACGCTCAAAAAAAGATCACTGACTACTTCTCAGAAGATTCTGATCGCGTCAAAAAACTTTCTCTTCAGTGGGAATCTTTTTATGTGGATTACTCAAAAAATCTGCTTGATCAAGAAACCTTGGACCTTCTCTTGGCTTTAGCTGAAGAATCTGGGCTCAATCAGGCCATTTGCGACTATTTTGAAGGAAAAAAGATCAACGAAACCGAAAACAGAGCCGTTCTCCATACTGCATTAAGGCAACTCAACCCACGTATCATAATGGTCGATGGGCAAAACATTACCCCAAAAATAGAAGAAGTCAAAAAACAAATGTATGATTTTGCCGACGGGGTAATATCAGGAAAATGGAAAGGACATACGGGAAAGAAAATTACACAGATAGTAAATATTGGAATTGGTGGTTCGGATTTAGGACCCGCCATGGTGACCGAGGCACTTGAGTTTTACAACAATCACCTTCAGCTGACTTTTGTTTCTAATGTTGAAGGCGATCATGTAGAAGAAAAAATCAAGAAGATTGATCCCGAGACGACACTTTTTGTAATTGTATCAAAAACATTCACAACCCAAGAAACCCTAAGTAACGCCAATACCATTAAGAAATGGTTTTTATCCCACGCCCCAGAATCGGCCATCAGCAATCATTTTTTCGCTGTTTCTAACAACTTGAAAAAGGTAACCGAATTTGGTATTGCATCCGATAATATCCTCCCAATGAATGAATGGATTGGAGGGCGGTTTTCATTATGGAGCACTGTTGGGCTCTCTATATGTTTAGCTATAGGTCCAAAGAATTTTGAAGATTTACTTCAAGGGGCGGGAAAAATGGATGAGCATTTTCGCACTGCTGATTTTAAGGAAAATATGCCCGTAATTTTGGCTTTGATTACCATATGGTATAATAACTTTTGGGAAATAGAAACCGAGGCCATCATACCATATTCACAATACCTTAGAAACCTTCCTGCCTATCTTCAACAGGCTATAATGGAAAGCAACGGAAAAGGAGTCGATCAAAATGGTAATCCAGTAGATTATCAAACTGGTAATATCATTTGGGGAGCCTCTGGAACGAACGCCCAACACGCATTCTTCCAGTTGATGCATCAAGGTACCAAGATGATTCCTGCTGACTTTATTGGCTTTGCCAAACCCCTTAACCGGGATAACGATCATCATGACAAATTGATTTCCAATTTTTTCGCTCAGACTCAAGCTCTTATGCAAGGTAAATCTGCTGAAACGTTACGGGAGGAATTGATCTTGCAAGGAAAATCCGATGAGGAAATCGAAGCAATACTTCCTTTTAAAATTTTTGAAGGGAACCGCCCTTCCAACACCCTTTTTATTGAACAGCTCACCCCTGCCAACTTAGGTTCGCTAATCGCACTATACGAGCACAGAATCTTTGTTCAGGGAATCATTTGGAATATCTACAGCTACGACCAATGGGGTGTAGAATTGGGTAAGCAATTGGCCAACAATATCCTAAAAGATTTCGACAGTAAAAAGATCGATCACCACGACCCCTCAACTCACCAACTGATCGAGCACTACAAAAAATTCAGAACTTAATTTGAGAACCTCAGGTCTTTGAGTTTGAGCTGAACGCTCTTCACCCCCCTGAATTCGTTTTCGTCTAGCGTGAAAAAAATCTGAAAGCGATCTCTGCTTTTGATTTTATTGATATGGTTTGCCATACCGAAGCCAATTCCAGAAAGCTTTACTTTTGAAGTGTCTGTAACATCAAGTTTTAAATGACTTTGATCCTGACCTACAGCTCTGGTTGCTCCTCCATCTAGACAATTTTTAGTCCTAAACACTGGTCGCATATTACCAGGACCAAAGGGGGACATTTGGGCTATAATTCGATAAAATTTTGGTGTGATTTTGTCTAAAGTGATTTCGAGGTCATAGGCCGTTGAGGGAATACGTTGCTCAGGTTTTATGTTTTGTGCTACAGCCAATTCAAATGCTTTTTTAAAAGCAAGGTAATCCTCAGGTTTAATGGTTAAACCAGCAGCATATCGATGCCCCCCGAATTGGACAATGTGCTCTTGGCAAGCCTCTAAAATATGATAGACATCTAATCCCTTGACCGAACGAACCGAACCAGTGTAATAATCTCCTGAAGCAGCGAAAACTACTGTAGGGCGGTAATGGGTCTCTATTAATCGGGATGCTACAATACCCACCACACCTTTGTGCCAATCGGGTTGGAAAACAACAGTTGAGTACAATTCTTCTTCTTGATTATCTTTGATCTGATCCATAGCTTGGGCAGTTATTTTTTGGTCCAATTCTTTCCGCTCACTATTGAATAATTCTATTGCCCTAGCACGAGACATTGCCTCCTCTTTGTTTTCTGATAAAAGTAAAGCAACCGCATGACTGCCATGTTTGATCCTTCCTGCTCCATTGATTCTTGGAGCAAGGACAAAAACCAAATCAGAAACGTTTATTTTTCTTTTGAGTTCATTAACAAAAAAACGTATCCCCAATCTGGGGTTTTCTTGGATCTGGAGAATTCCATAATGAGTAAGTATTCTATTCTCTCCCACCATGGGAACAACGTCAGCAGCGATAGCCATAGCAACCAAATCCAAAAACGGAACGATATCCTCCAAACCACCCCCGCGTTCTTTTGTCAGAGCGTGGATGAGTTTAAACCCTATGCCACAACCACATAAATCTTTAAAGGGATAGGGACAAGCAGCTTGCTTAGGATCTAAAATAGCAGTGGCTTTCGGAAGTTCATGACTGGGTAAATGGTGATCGCAAATGATAAAATCTATACCTAAACTTTGGGCATAGGAAACTTTATCCGTGGCTTTAATCCCGCAATCCATAGCTATTATCAAACTTACATTTTCAGTCTTGGCCTTATCAATCCCTTTTGTAGATATGCCATAACCCTCTTCATGTCGGTCGGGGATATAATAAGTGCAGTGGGGATGACTTTGTGTCAAAAACGAGTATACTAAGGCTACGGCAGTGGTACCATCTACATCATAATCTCCATAAACCATTATTTTTTCACCTTTATCGATAGCTTGAAAAATTCGATCTACAGCCTTTTTCATTCCCAACATTAAAAACGGATCGTGCAGGTCTGAAAGCTCTGGTCTAAAAAAGGATTTGGCGGCATCATAATCTTCGATGCCCCTTTGAATCAAGATACAAGCAATCTCGAAAGGAACTCCAATTTGTTTTTGAAGCTGCTTAACTTTATCCTCATCGGGGATGGGTTTGGGACTCCAGTTCATCTTAATTATTTATTTTGAGACCCATCCACACAAATAACAAATTCCCCTTTGGGAGGATGTGCCTTAAAATGATTTAAGGCATGGTTAATAGTCCCTCTAAATGTTTCTTCAAACATCTTTGACAACTCTCTCGAAATTGAAACAGCACGTTCAGGCCCAAAGATTTCGCAAAACTGGTTAAGAGTCTTGAGCAACTTGTGTGGTGATTCGTAAAAAATAAGTGTTCGGTTTTCATCAGAAAGTTCTTCGAGGCGTTTGTTTCTTCCTTTTTTAGGAGGTAAAAACCCTTCGAAAACAAAACGATCACAAGGCAAGCCACTTTGTACCAAAGCGGGAATCATGGCCGTTGGCCCAGGCAAACAGGTTACTTTTATATTTAGGGATAATGCATCGCGAACCAAAAGAAAACCAGGGTCAGAAATACCGGGAGTACCAGCGTCAGATATAATTGCTATTTGCATTCCAGAGGTTAATTTTGAGCCAATCTCTTTAAGTTTTCTATGCTCATTGTGCATATGGAAGGATTTCATGGTGGTAGTAATATGATAATGATTTAGCAGTTTACGACTGGTTCGTGTGTCTTCTGCCAAGATCATATCCACATGTTTTAGAGTGGCCACTGCCCTGTGGGTAATGTCTCCTAAATTTCCTATTGGTGTTGGTACTAAAAAAAGTTCCCCCATTCTTTTTGGTATTTAATATAATGAGAATACTATTGAAAATTATTCTCTACAATTTTCAAAAAACGAATTTCATATTGCTCTTTGCCTTCCCAATAATTGTAATCAGGCTTGATTATTTCCAAAATGAATTTTTGTGCATGCTCCCATGACTGAAGGGTGGCTATTTGCGAGATAGCTCGCTGATAGTCTTTGGTATTTTGATCAAATAAATGCTTGATAAATGCTGATCTGTCGTTCAAATCTACCTTTAGTCCTTTAGAAAATTTGTCATTTAAACTTTTTTGTATTCCCTTTTCGTTTCCAGTTTCTACCCCTTTACGCTCAAATGACAATTCCTCACTGTTTTCATGAAATAAGTCGGCTACGGAAGTTTTTGTTTCGGGAACTTCTTTGACAATTTCCTTAATATTATCGTCCATAATGGAGGACATTTCTTCTAGGTCATTAAATTTTAATTGAGTGGTTTCAGAGCTCGGTTGAGTTTTGAAAAAATCTACAGTCTGATCAGAATTAGTTTCTAAATCTTCACGAAAATCTTTTTTAAATCCCTTGGTATTTTTAATTAAAATCAAGCGTTCAAATAGCAATAATGTACCTTCATAAACCTTTTGATAATCATAAGGTTCATCCATCTCCAGAATTTCTTTCGCCAATTGTTTGAGTTTGTGATGGATTTTATTGGGCATAAATTATGCTATCGCAAAGTTTAGTTTTTAATACCTTTGTTTGACTGTAAATTACAAAATGTTTTTAGAACATCCCTCAAACCATAAAGAACAATTTGGATGGATCGAAGTGATCTGTGGGTCAATGTTTTCAGGAAAAACAGAAGAATTAATTCGTCGACTAAAACGTGCCCAATTTGCTAATAAAAAAATAGAAGTTTTCAAACCGGCAATTGACAACCGATATGATGATCAAATGATAACCTCACATGATTCAAATCAGATTCCATCGACATGTGTTAGTGCCGCAGTAAACATCCTCATTTTAGCTAAAGATTGCCAAGTTATAGGGATTGACGAGGCCCAGTTTTTTGATGANGAGATTGTTNANGTTTGCAATNATTTGGCNAACCGCGGTATTAGAGTAATTATTGCGGGACTNGATATGGATTATCAAGGAAATCCTTTTGGCCCCATGCCNGCACTAATGGCAACGGCCGAGTATGTTACCAAGGTGCGCGCTATTTGTTCTGAAACAGGGAATTTGGCCCTATACAGCCACAGAAAGTCAGATCAAGAGGGTTTGGTTCTGTTGGGTGAAAAAAATGATTATGAGCCTCTTAGCAGGGCTGCATTTTTTAAGGCCTCTACTGAGCGAGAGCTAAAGAAAGGAAAGAAAAATAAAAAAAATCTTGACCATTCTTGAGATTGATTTAAATAAGTTAGAGAAAAACTACCGTTCTCTAAGGAAAAGATTGAACCCTCATTCGAAATTGATAGGGGTCATAAAAGCCAATGCCTATGGCGGAGTCTCTGGGCCCATTGCTAAAAGGCTTGTTGAAATGGGAATAGAGGCCTTGGCAGTTGCCTATACCGAAGAGGGTGTTCAGTTGAGAAAATTAGGGATTAAGATCCCCCTCCTGGTGTTTTACCCTCAAGTTCTGAATTTTAGGACCCTCATCCATAATGATCTTGAACCTGTATTATACAGCAAATGGAGTTGGGAAAAATTTAAAGAAGCACTTGTTGAAGAAAAAAAATCAGACTACCCAATTCACATTAAATACAATACCGGCTTGAATCGCATCGGATTTCATCCAGAGGAGACTGACTGGGTCTTGGAACAATTGAAAGATCCTTCATTTAAATTAAAAACTATATATAGTCATCTAGCACAAACAGAAATTCCAAAACCGAATGAGGATACAGAAAAACAAATTTCTCTGTTCCACCAAATAATGCACAAGCACAATCGTGCTTCAAAACAAAAACCTGAATATCACCTACTCAATACCTCTGGGGTATTCAACTACCCTGAGCTTCATTTGGATTGGGTAAGAGTTGGTATAGGATTGTATGGCTTTGCCAATCATCCAAAATGGAATGAGACCTTAAACCCAATCGCACAGCTCAAGACAAAAATTACCCAAATTCATAAGGTTAGGTCGGGTGAAACCGTAGGATATAATTGTGGTTGGAGGGCTTCAAAAGACACTCGTATTGCTGTATTACCTGTTGGACATGCCGACGGTTACTCGAGGCAATATGGGCATGGTAAAGGCTGGGTTTTGGTTAACGGAAAAAAGGCCAATGTGATAGGTAATGTTTGTATGGATATGGTAATGGTGGACATTGGGGAGATTCCGTGTGATGAAGAAAGTGAAGTGGTAATGATTGGGTCTGGAATCAGAGCAGATGAGTTGGCAGAAAATGCTGGAACCATTTCCTATGAGTTGCTTTCCTCTTTGGGAAATCGAATTCAAAGAGTCCTCAAAACATAAATCGATAGATGCTGTTATAAATTAAACAGTTTGTTTAGATTTTGAGAAAAAAACAACTGAAATTGTTTACAAAATCATAAAGCTTATTTTTGCCAAAAATTTAATACATGAAATTAGCAGTTGTAGGAGCAACAGGAATGGTTGGGGAGGTTATGCTTCAGGTCCTGTCGGAGAGAAATTTCCCATTTACAGAATTGATTCTCGTCGCTTCAGAGAGGTCTGTGGGAAAAAAAATTGTATTTGGTAGTAATTCCCTCGAAGTTGTAGGGCTGAAAACCGCAGTTTCCATGCGTCCAGACATCGCCTTGTTTTCTGCAGGTGGGTCAACATCTTTGGAATGGGCTCCCAAGTTTGCTGAGGCAGGTACTGTTGTAATTGACAATTCCTCTGCTTGGAGAATGGACCCCTCCAAAAAATTGATTATTCCTGAAATCAATGCAGGGCAATTAAACTCCTCAGATAAAATAATTGCCAATCCAAACTGCTCTACCATTCAAATGTTGTTAGCATTAGCCCCTTTAAAGGAATATTATGGAATAAAACGCATCGTAGTATCAACTTATCAATCAGTTACGGGCACAGGAGTCAAAGCAGTTCAACAATTAGAAAATGAGTACAGGGAGAAAAAAGGAGAGATGGCTTACCCATACCCAATTCATCGTAATGCAATACCCCACTGTGATATTTTTTTGGATAATGGCTACACTAATGAGGAAATGAAATTGATAAATGAAACCCACAAGATTCTTGACGATTACTCCATTAGAGTCACAGCCACTGCAATCAGAATACCCGTGGTAGGCGGACACAGTGAATCTATAAATGTTGAGTTGAAAAATGATTTTGATCTTGCAGAGATACGAAAGCTTTTAATTGATAGTCCAGGTATAGTTGTGCAAGATAATCCAGTTACAAATACTTATCCTATGCCGATTTATGCCGCTGGCAAGAATGAAGTTTTCGTGGGAAGAATCAGAAAAGATGAGTCTCAAGACAAAACAATTAACCTATGGGTAGTGGCCGATAACCTTCGAAAAGGAGCGGCAACTAATGCCATTCAAATCGCGGAGTATTTGCTACAAGAAAATTTTATTTGATTTTGACCTGCTTTTGGAGTTTCTTCATCGAAATTGGTAAATAAAGTATGGAGATTTCAGACATCAGCTTGTCTATTTAATTTAATATTGAAAGGCCAATTAATGATATAAATGCACCCAGATTGTGTTGGAAAACAGCTAGAATGATTTATAATGGTAAACCAAAATATAATTGAATAGTTGACTCGAACAGAACATTCTTGGGAATTTTGTAATGAGAAAAAACTCTTAATCCTCCATCGAAAAAGTCTCCATGAATTTGGTAGTATAATTTCCGGAAATATAATCCGGATGATCCATCAGTTTGCGGTGAAATGGGATAGTGGTTTTTATTCCCTCAATTACAAATTCATCCAGTGCACGCCTCATCTTATTGATGGCCTCTTCTCTTGTTTGGGCAGTAGTTATGAGCTTGGCAATCATAGAATCATAATGGGGGGGTATGATGTACCCGCCATAAACGTGGGTATCCATTCTTACTCCATGACCTCCAGGAAAGTGAAGAGTTGAAATTTTTCCTGGACTGGGTCTAAAATCATTATAGGGATCCTCGGCATTGATTCTACATTCAATTGAGTGCATTCTGGGGAGGTAGTTCTCACCTGATATTTCAACTCCGGCAGCGACCAAAATCTGTTCTCTTATGAGATCGAAGTTGATGACCTGCTCGGTAATAGGGTGCTCTACCTGAATACGCGTGTTCATTTCCATAAAGTAGAAGTTCCGATGCTTATCCACTAAAAACTCAACGGTGCCAGCACCTTCATATTTGATATATTCAGCAGCTTTTACTGCTGCAGCTCCCATATTCTTTCTTAACTCAGGTGTCATAAACGGGGAGGGTGTTTCCTCGGTCAATTTTTGATGTCTCCTTTGTACAGAACAATCTCGCTCGGATAAGTGACAAGCCTTACCTTTTGAGTCTCCCACAATCTGAATTTCGATATGGCGTGGTTCTTCAATAAGTTTTTCCATGTACATTCCATCATTTCCAAAAGAGGCGGAGGCCTCCTGACGTGAACTTTCCCAGGCTTTTTGTAAATCTTTTTCTTTCCAAACTGCTCGCATACCTTTGCCTCCTCCACCGGCAGTAGCTTTTAACATAACTGGATAGCCCGTTTTTTTTGCAATTCTTTTAACTTGATCAAATGATTCCAATATGCCTTCGGATCCAGGTATGGTCGGAACCCCTGCCGCTTTCATTGTAGCTTTTGCAGAAGCTTTGTCACCCATTTTTTCTATCATCTCTTCTGATGCACCAATGAATTTGATCCCATGTTCTTTACAAATTTTTGAAAATTTGGCATTTTCAGATAAAAACCCATAACCTGGGTGGATGGCATCGGCATTACAAATTTCTGCAGCCGCCATGATATTGGCCATTTTTAAATAGGAGTCTGAGCTTGGCGGAGGGCCAATGCAAACCGCTTCATCGGCAAAACGAACGTGAAGGCTTTCCTGATCTGCAGTAGAGTATACTGCTACAGTTTTAATCCCCATCTCTTTACAAGTCCTTATTAATCGCATAGCAATCTCCCCACGATTAGCAATTAAAATTTTTTTAAACATTGCTGGGAAGTTTAAGCTGGTTCAACTAAAAAGAGGGGTTGATCAAATTCTACTGGTGAAGAGTCATCAACTAGTATTTTAACAATTTTACCACTGACTTCGGATTCAATCTCGTTGAACAATTTCATTGCTTCAACTACACACAACACGTCTCCTTCTTTGACAGTATCTCCCACTTCTATAAAAACATCTTTTTCGGGAGAGGGCTTTCTGTAAAAAGTTCCTATCATGGGTGATTTTATAGTAATTAAATTATCGGTCTCATTTTTATCAGGCTGGCTCTCTAATTTTTCTGGTGCTTCTACTTCTGTTGCTAAAGCAGTTGGTTGTGATGCCTGCACCACCACACCGGGAACAGTTTGTAATGTGGTTGATGTTTCAGCAATCGGAGCATCCGAATTTGTTTTGATGGTGATCTTGAAATCATCCGTTTCAAGTTTCACCTCATGAGCTCCAGATTTTGCTACAAATTTGATTAAATTTTGAATTTCCTTTATTTCCATAATTCAAATGATTAAAATTTTTAATAAGCCCATGTTAAATATGCTGCTCCCCATGTAAAACCTCCACCAAAAGCAGCAAAAACTAACCGATTCCCAGGGCTTAATTTTGATTCATAATCTTTTAATAACAGTGGTAGTGTTGCCGCTGTTGTATTTCCAAAATATTCGATATTTGACATTATCTTATTGGAAGGTAGGCCAATACGATTGGCAATTGCATCAATGATTCTTTTATTGGCCTGATGCGGTACCAAGTAAGAGATTTTCTCTCGGTCAATTTCATTGCGTTCTATTATTTGCTGCACAGCATTGCTCATTTCTGAAACGGCATACTTAAATACAGTCTTACCATCTTGATACAAGTTGTGCATTCCGCCTTCGAGCGTTTTCTCTGAAGTAGGAAATAATGATCCTCCTCCTTTTATATTTAGAAACATTCTCCCACTACCATCAGATCTCAAATACTCATCCTCCCATCCATATCCGGAATCACTCGGTTCAAACAATGCGCCACCTGCACCATCCCCAAAAATAATACAGGTTGCTCTGTCGGAGTAATCAATTATAGAAGACATTTTATCTGATCCAATAAGTAAAACCTTTTTATAGCGGCCACAGGCGATCATATTGGAAGCATTGGACATTCCATAAAGAAAACCAGAACAAGCAGCTTGAAGATCGTAAGCAAAGGCATTGGTCGCTCCTATTTCTGAGGCAACATATGCTGCAGTAGCAGCAACGTTCATGTCGGGTGTTATTGTAGCAACGATAACTGCATCAATCTCTAAAGGGTCTAAATTACTTTTTTTTAGGATTTCTTGGGCGGCCATTATGGCCATAAAAGAAGTTCCTTTTTTTGGGTCTTTAAGTATTCTTCTTTCCCTAATTCCAGTTCTTGCAACAATCCACTCGTCATTTGTGTCTACAATCTGCTCGAGGTCAGCATTGGTGAGTTTCTCCTCAGGAACGTATGCACCTACTGCAGTTATAGCTGCCTTTATGGGGCTTGGATTGATATAATTCATCAGTAAATTGCTTCCTTTTGAACTGTCAATATTATTTGTGAAGATAGTAGTTTTTTAGAGCAAACAAAACCTTTGTACATAAAAAAAGCCCTTCAAAAAAAGAAGAGCTTAGTTAAAATTATTATTCTAAATTAGGCTTCAATGACCTCGTTATTGTCAATTAAAATTTTCCCTCTATAGTAAAGTTTACCTTCATGCCAGTGAGCACGGTGGTATAAATGGGATTCACCTGTGGTGCTACAAGTACCAATTTGGGGGGTAGTTGCCTTAAAGTGAGTTCTTCTTTTGTCCCTTCTAGTTTTTGATATTTTTCTTTTAGGATGCGCCATTTTTGTCGCTTTTAATTTTTACAAATTACTTTAATAAATCTTTTAATTTATCCCATCTTGGATCTGTTTCATCCGAAATGGTTTTATCTTGGGGCTGTAAATCTTTTAGTTTTTCTAAAATATCAGATTTTAAAGTCCCCTCGGCAATCCCGGGATGAACTTTCTTTTGAGGGACAGACAATACTATCATTTCGTATATGTATTGAGCTGTCTGGATTTCATGTGATCCATGTGGAAGAATCAAAATCTCATCATCATCACTATTTTCGACTGACCCAAATTTAACCACCAATTTATAATCAGTGACTATGGGCAGCTTAAAAGGTTCTGTGGTGATGTCACAAGGAACTGTCACCTGACCTTTTGCACTGAAATTCAACTCCAAAAGGGTTGATTTTTTTTCAAAAATCAAACCAACATGAATATTTACTTTTTGAAAATCTAAAAAATCGAAGCCTTCAAAGAACTTATTGTCAATCTTAAAATCGAATCGATGTAGGCCATCCTTAAGACCGATGAACGGGACCAAGAATTCTGAAAACTGCTCCAACCTTCCGACTTTTAAGCCAGCAAACTTACAAAAAAAAAGCTTTTTACAGTGACCTTATCTTATTTTTCAATCTTATTATTGGTATTAGGATGGGTTTTCTCTTTTCTATTAAAATAAATGCTGCGGGCCAAAAACATTGCATTTCTAAAAGATTCGATTTGGGCCAGGCCTTTTCCTGCAATTTCAAAAGCAGTTCCGTGATCGGGGGAAGTCCTTATCCTGCTGAGTCCAGCTGTATAATTGACCCCCTCACCAAAGGTTAAGGTTTTAAAAGGAATCAGACCTTGATCGTGATAAATGGCCAGAACAGCATCAAATTGGTGGTAGGTTTGATGACCAAAAAAACTGTCGGCGGCATAGGGGCCATTAATCAAATGACCTATTGCTGACATTTCTTTTATCAATGGGCGGATCACTTGGTCATCCTCTTTGCCAATTACCCCTTTGTCTCCTGTGTGAGGATTGAGCCCTAACAATGCAATTTTGGGTCGTTGTATGTTAAAGTCTTGTTTTAAAGAATTTTCAAGTATTTGAATTTTTTCTCTCAAAAGCTCAGTGGAGAGCAATTTTGGAACATCTTTAACTGCAATATGATCAGTAACTAATGCAACTTTCAGTGATTCAGAGACCATAAACATCAAGCTGTTTCCATCAAATTTTTTGGCCAGATAATCGGTGTGACCAGGAAATTTAAAATCCTCAGATTGAATGGTTTCTTTATTTATAGGGGCAGTGACCAAGGCATCAATCTCCCCAGTTTTTAGTGCAGCGATGGATGATTTTAAAGATTCAATAGCCAGTTTACCTGCAACTTTAGAAGCTTCTCCAAAAACCAAGTCGTCTTGCGGCATAGGAAGGTCGGATACGTTCAACTGGGTCTTTTGCAATCGTTTATTTTTGTTTTTTAGAACTAAACTTGAATTGAGTTGAAAATGCTTTTTTTGATTTTCCAATAGCTTAAATGGCCCAAAAATTATAGGGGTAAAAAATTCAAACAACCTCCTGTCTTCAAAAATTTTTAAAATTATTTCAATCCCAATTCCATTAGGGTCTCCAATAGAAACACCCAGCTTTATTTTTCCCATCATTGGTGTTGCTTTTATTCCTAATTTTGTCCCACAAATGTAATTAAATCCAACTGATGTTTACAGGAATCATTGAGGCGTTTGGAAAAGTAGTCAATTTGAAAAAAGACCAAGAGAATCTCCATCTCAGAATTGAAAGTCCTCTGTCTCGAGAACTTAAAATAGACCAAAGCTTGGCCCACAACGGAGTATGCCTAACAATTGTAGACACGGCAGGTGATCAATACACCGTCACTGCAATCCAAGAAACTTTGGAAAAGACTAATCTTGGAAAACTTAAAATTGGTGATTTGGTCAATCTTGAAAGGGCAATGATGGTGAACAGCCGTTTAGATGGGCACATTGTTCAGGGACATGTTGATCAAACTGGTTTTTGTTCCGGGATCGATTTTAGACAAGGTAGCTGGTTTTTTGACTTTGAGTATAATCAGTATGAAAAAAATATTACCATTGAGAAGGGTTCTATTTGTGTAAATGGAGTGAGTTTAACCGTTGTTAAATCAAGTCTGAATAAATTTTCTGTAGCCATAATTCCTTATACATATGATCATACCAATTTCCACCAAATCCAAAAAGGAGATACTGTTAACATAGAATTTGATATGATTGGAAAATACATTTCAAAACTTTACGATTTACATAAATAAAAATATTTAAGTTATATTTAAAAAAACTTAAAATATATGGGTATTCTTGAACTATCTACTATATTAATAACCTTAGCAGCTATTTTTACTCTGATAAATATGCGGCTATTAAAGCTTCCTCAAACAATTGGTTTGATGATTTTAGCGCTTTTTTTATCTATAATTGTTACCATTGTAGGGGTTGTTTTTCCTCAAGTATTTAAGACGGTGACAACCATTACCAGAGAATTTGACTTTAGTGAATTACTTGTAAATGTAATGTTACCTTTCTTACTTTTTGCCGGCGCAATAAGTGTTAATGTCCATGAGCTTTTGAAGGATAAAGTAACCATCCTGCTCTTGGCCAGTTTTGGAGTAATTTTCTCCACTTTTGCTGTTGGTTCTGGGGTTTATTGGCTAATTGAGCAACCCATTTTTGGTCTCAATACCTTGGGCTTAAACTATATTGATTGCCTTTTATTCGGTGCGCTTATTGCGCCAACCGACCCCATTGCTGTTTTAGCAATGATTAAAAAAATGAACTTGTCCTCTATAACAGAAACCCGCATTGCTGGAGAATCCCTTTTCAATGATGGAATTGGAGTTGTAGTTTTTTTAACCCTTTTAGGCATCAAACAAGACGGTGTTGAAAACATCACTGCTGCCGCAGTTGGTGGCTTGTTTGTAACTGAAGTACTAGGAGGAATTGCTCTTGGAACTATAATGGGCTATTTTGGTCTTAAGCTTTTAAAATACATCGAGAATGAACATACCGAATTAGAGGTTTTGATCACCATTTCTTTGGTTCTTCTTCTCCCAATCATCTCTCATTATTTTCATTTTTCTGCCGTTTTAGGAGTCGTAATGATGGGATTATTTCTTAATCAAAATCTAGATATAGATGACAAACAGGAGGGAGTCCAAAAGGCTATGGGTGATTACGTCTATAAGTTTTGGCACCTTTTGGATGAAACCCTTAATGCCATTTTATTCATTCTGATTGGGTTGGAAATCATTGTTATTTTTGAGTCTTTCCAGATGCCATTTATTGCTATTTCGCTATTAGTGATTGTACTAGTCGTAATATCCAGAGGAATAGGGGTTAGTATTCCCATAGCCTTTTTGTCTTTATTTAAAAAGTTTGAAAAGAAAACTGCCTTGATAATTACCTGGGGAGGACTCAGAGGAGGGTTGAGTGTGGCCTTGGCTCTAAATTTGCCCGACGACATTGGGGAGGGAAAAGCCCTAATTCTTTTTCTAACCTATGTAATTGTGTTGTTTACAATTTTAGTTCAAGGATTAACACTAAAAAACATTGTAAAATAGACTACATAAATTTTTTGTCTGCTTATCTTTGATAGATAAAGTTTAATGCTGTGACAACAGTAATGTCTAACTAATTATAGAAAGGAGGTGTCAAATGTCTTACATATGTAATTTAGGGAAGTTAGGACAGCAGATACCTACAAGTACTGCATTCTAAGCTATCCTTATCTATAAGTCAAATGCGAGCCGATGGGCTCGCATTTTTTCGCTTTAATTTTCTTGAATAATCATATATTATTTAAATATAATGTATAATTATATTTATCTTTAAACACTATGCAAAAAGAGCTGGCCATTGTGGTCCCATGCTATAATGAGGCGGATCGTTTGCCTTTTTCTCAGTTCGAAAACTTCTTGTCTCTTCAATCAAAGGTTTCTATTTTTTTTGTCAATGACGGTTCCAAAGATAATACTGAAAAAGTCTTGACAGAACTAAAAAATCAATTCCCCAATCAAATTGAAGTCTTTAGCATTACACAAAATAGCGGAAAGGCCAATGCTGTTTTTAAGGGTATCCAACAGGTTCTGAAGCATAAGAAATTCCGAAAAGTAGCCTACCTGGATGCTGACCTTGCCACCAGCCTTGAAGAATGTCACCGTTTGTCGAAAGAGGTAAAGGGCAAAGTAGTATTGGCCTTTGGGTCAAGAATTTTAAAGCTGGACAATCAGATCAAAAGGAAATGGTATCGATTCCTGTTGGGAAGAATAGTTGCTACTGCAATTTCCAATACTTTAAAACTGAGTGTATACGATTCTCAATGCGGTTGTAAAATTTTTGAATTTCAAACAGCTAAAAAAATATTCGATGAACCCTTTATTTCCAAATGGCTTTTTGATGTTGAAATTTTTTTTAGAATGATTCATCTTTTCGGAAGGTCTGAGATTCAAAATCACTTGAGGGAAATTCCACTTAAAGCATGGGTGGATACACCAG
>NZAX01000015.1 GCA_002687665.1 Flavobacteriaceae bacterium | reverse complement strand
AGATGAGTAGTGATTTTCACGAACGAACCCGAATTATGGCGGTGGCTCAATGGATTGGACAGTGGGCCTGGGTAATTGCGCCTTGGTTTTGGGTTATTTTTTATGATCCTGATTGGTTCGAAAGTGCTGATAAAGGGGCCAGACAAGTATCGATCTTTATCGGAGTCATTTGTACCATTTTGGCCATTATTCCAGCTATTTTTGTCAAAAGTAAATCCACCCTCAATGATAAAAACCTGACCCCTTTAGGATTTAAATATCTATCTCAAAATGTTGGGGATATTTTTTCCGGTTTTAAATATGTATTGAAGAACAAACCCTTTAGAAAATTATGCATAGCTACTTTTTTAATTTTTAATTCATTTAATACTATTGCTGCCTTTTCCTTTTTTATAATTGTCTATTACTTATTCAATGGAGATGCTTCAGAAGCTGGAATATGGCCCACACTTCATGGATGCATAGCGGCTTTGATGACCACTTTTTTAGTAATTCCCGTAGTGACCAAGATGTCTGAGAATTTTGGAAAGAAAAAATCATTTATTATAACCCAAGGAATTTCCATCATAGGATATATTCTTTTTTGGTTTTTATTTGTCCCTGGTAAACCTCATTACTTCCTATATGCTTTACCATTTTTCTCATTTGGAATAGGAGGTTTATTTACTCTGATGATGAGTATGACTGCAGATGTATGTGATTTGGATGAACTAAACTATGGCTTACCTAGAAAAGAGGCTACATTTGGAGCTATTTATTGGCTTATGGTAAAATTTGGATATGCAATTGCAGGTCTGTTAAGTGGTTTAATCATGTCATTGGTAGGGTTTGATCCTAATGCATCAGAGCAACCAGAAGGTGCAATTTTTTGGTTAAGAGTAGTGTATACTGTCCTTCCAATAGTGGGAACCCTTTTTGCCATCTATGTGATGCGAAACTATGAGATTTCTGAAAACAGAGCGAAAGAAATAAGAGCCAAACTCAGAGAAAGAAAATTGACTACTAAATAGTTTTGTCTTCAGTTCAATGAGCTTAAACTTTTTTAATTTGGGACAATTTTTTTTACACATCAAAGTAAAGTACTGGTAGAAAAATACATAAAATTAAGCCCATTGAGGATATTAAACCTCCAGGGCTATGAATTCTTAAAGGCTTTTAACTTTTCTATGAGTTTTGGGACAACTTCAAAAGCGTCTCCCACTACTCCGTAGTCCGCAGCTTTAAAGAAAGGTGCCTCAGGGTCAATATTGATTACTAATTTAACTTTTGAGGAATTGATCCCTGCCAAATGTTGAATAGCACCTGATACACCTATTGCAATATACAAATTGGATGCAACCGGTTTCCCAGTTTGTCCTACATGTTCACTATGGGGACGCCACCCCATATCAGAAACAGGTTTTGAACATGCTGTTGCTGCCCCCAAGGTTGAAGCCAAATCTTCTATAAGATGCCAATTTTCAGGACCCTTTAGTCCTCGACCTCCAGATACTACAATTTCAGCATCGGCAATAGTTATTTGACCACTGGACTTTTCAACCTTTTCTAATACAAAATTAGTTTCTGATGAGACGTCTGACTTCGTTTCAGAAATAATTTCTTTGGGCTCTTCTTTTAGTCCAAAGGAATTATTAGATAAACTAATAATATTCAATTCATTATCAAGAACACAAGTATTAAAAGCTTTATTAGTAAAACAAGATCGCTTTATACTCAGGGGGTCCATAGATTCAGGGAGTCCAACCACATTAGAAGCGTAGCCTGCCGATATAGAAACAGCCAATAAGGGGGCCAAGTATTTTGCATTGGCACTGGAACTTAAAAGCACCAGCTTTACTCCATTTTCTTTTACGACTGAGGCCAGATTTGCGGCATACCGCTCGGCGGTGAACTTTTCCAGTTTGGGGTCACTGATCTGAATCACCCTTTCAACACCGTAGGTTCCCAGCGTTTGGTATTCACTGTGGTTGAAACTGGCAGCAATCAATTCAACACCCAATTGGTCAGCAATTGCCCTACCATAGGAAGCCAGTTCAAGTGCACACTTCTTGAATTTTCCGTTTTCGGATTCTGTATAGATTAAAATACACATTTTATTCTTTTCTAAATTACTTTGGCTTCTTTGTGAAGCAAATCGATCAGTTGGTCAATTTGATCGGAATCCACCATTTTGACTGCTCCCCTGGGGGCAGGTTTTTCAAATTTTGAAATAGTAGACTTGATCTGGCTATCTACTGGAGGCAGAACCGTCAAACTTTTTTGTCGGGCTTGCATGATTCCTCTCATATTGGGAATGATCAAGTCCTTTTCCTCTACCAGACCTTTTTGAGCGCCGATAACTAAAGGAAGCTCACAACTAATGGATTCAATACCTCCATCAATTTCTCGCTTGGCTTTGGCAGTGCTGCCCTCTATTTCAAGCCCAATACAATTGGTTACAAAATTATAACCCATATGGGCAGAAAGCATCCCTGGAACCATGGCACCGTTGTAATCAATGGACTCCCTTCCCGCAATGATTAAATCATAATTTTCTTCTTTGCAATGGGCACTCAGTTGTTGCGCTACCTGAAAACCATCTGTAGGGTTCAGATTAATCCTAAAGGCCCTATTGGCTCCAATAGCCAAGCACTTTCTTAGTGTGGGTTCACAACTGGCCTCTCCAACGGTGATTACAGTTACTTCTGCTTGTTCTTTTTGTTCAAACCAAACTGCTCGGGTGAGTCCAAATTCGTCATTCGGGTTGATAATGAATTGAACGCCATTTTTGTCAAAGGCTCTATCATCATCAACAAAATTTATTTTAGAGGTGGTATCAGGAACATGACTGATGCATACCAAAATTTTCATAAAAGGATTTTTAATTCAAAAATTTATATGATTGTACAACAAATTAATTTAAACTAGGACTATAAATTGATTAAAACGATACAACAACCTACAAAGACAAAGTTATTAAAAAAATATTATGCATGCATAATATTTTATCAAAGATTTAATTTAAAAATCATATTGAGGGAAGAGTCAACAACTGCAGCTGGGGTTTAATTTTCTGCAATATTCATTCAAGGCCATTCCCTTATATTGCTTGAATAATTCATCAAACTTTTCTTTTGAGGAATAGCCACAAACTCTCCAAATATTAGCTAAGTCACCACTTATTTTATGAGAGTCTTTTGATTTTATGAGACTGTTTGCAATTGAGAAGGCATAGACAAGCTTTGATTTATCAGCCGCTCGGATTATCAAAGTATCTTTTTTGTTTTGTAAATCCATTATGGTCTAAAGTATCAAAAAAAGCTATAAATAAATAGTATAAGGGAGAAAAAATTTAGGGGATTACCCCATCAAAGATTGGACCTTCATAGCCAAGCCCATATCTCCGTCAATTTTGACTTGCCCTCCCATAACTGCCATCATCGGGTTGAGTTCCCCATCCCTGAGTTTCTCCAGAACGTCTTTGGAAACTGTTATGGTGCAATCTGCTTCCAAGTCATCCATAGAAACAGTATTTTGATCACCATTTCCATCAATAAATACAGCGTTTTCATCGACCATAAATTTTAGGGTACCTCCCAAGGGACTGGCATTTTCAGCTTTCTCTTTAAACTGTTCAAATACTTTTTGATGACTCATAAAAATTGATTTTCAACAAATGTATAAAAAAATTAATCCCACTCAATTTTTTATTAATCACCTAATATTAAGGGAATGATTATTTTAAATGGCACTATGTTTCAATTTTTTAAAGAAGTAAAATTATTGTTTACCATTGCACTGTAAGTAAAGTAAATATAAAGCACTTAAAGAATACCAAAATCTAAGCCTATTTTTTTAAACATTATTATGCATGCATAATAATTTTTTAATAGATTTGCTAAAAACCTAACAATGCACTATCGAATAAAAAAAGTTGCTGTTTTGGGTTCCGGAGTAATGGGTTCCGGAATAGCATGTCAATTGGCAAATATTGGACTCGAAGTTTTGATGCTGGACATTTTGCCCCAAAAACCATTAGAAACTAAATCCGACAGAAATAGCGTAGCCCAAAACGCTCTGAACAAAGCTATCAAATCTAAGCCCGCACCACTCTACAAAAAAGAATATGCCAGTAGAATATCGATCGGAAATCTAGAGGATGATTTTAAAAAAATAAATGATGTTGATTGGATTATAGAAGTTGTCGTTGAAAGATTGGACATTAAGCAACTGATTTTCGAAAAAGTTGAAAAATACAGAAAACCAGGAAGTATTGTAAGTTCTAACACCTCCAGCATACCCATTTCTCAGTTGTCTCAAGGAAGATCGGAGGACTTTAAAAAACATTTNTGNGGAACCCATTTTTTCAATCCGCCGAGATACTTGAGGTTACTCGAGATAATTCCCATTGCCGAAACTNGGGCNGAATTAGTNGATTTCTTTATGCACTTTGGCGAAGTGAATTTGGGAAAACAAACTGTCTTATGTAAAGACACCCCTGCATTTATCGCCAACAGAATTGGAGTAATGTCGGGTGTAAAAGTATTTGATCTGACTCAGAAATATGACCTCTCCATTGAAGAAGTTGATGNTTTAACAGGNGCGCTCATTGGAAGACCCAATACAGGAACTTTCAGATTGCAAGACTTAGTAGGTTTGGATACAGGTGAAAAAGTCACTCAGTTTGTGGTCAACAATGTCAAGAACGATTCCTTTTTTGAATCNGNAGGAAAGGNTCCTGAAACAAAATTTATGACCTTTCTNTTGGAAAANAACTTTTTGGGCAANAAAACAGGAAAAGGTTTTTATCACAAAACCGATCAAAAAGACCAGAACGGAAAAACTATTATTAATGCCTTAGATCTCAAAACACTGGAATACAAACCCAGTNNTCGCCCAAANAATCCTATCCTTAAAAAAGCTAAAGGCATTGAAAATATGCAAAAGCGAATGCCATTTTTGATGGGTGAGGAAGGCAAAGAAAGTCTTTTTCTCAAGGACTATTTCTCTGCGATTTTCGCCTACGCGGCCCAGCGCGTACCCGAAATTTCGGATCAATACTACCCTGTCGATGATGCCATGAGAGCAGGATATGTTTGGGATTTTGGTCCCTTTGAATACTGGGATCTTATTGGCTTTCAGAACGGAATGGACATGATTCAAGCAGCAGGTGAGAAAATNCCAGATTGGATNAAGCAAATGCAAAAAGCCGGAGCCGAGCAATTTTACAAATACGAAAACGGAGAAAAGAAATATTTTGACCTCNANAGTCAGACCTTCAAAACAGTCCCNGGATCGGATGCCTTCATTATCTTAGAAAGCTTCAGACAAAATACCCCTATCATTAAAAATAGTGAATGCGCCGTTCACGACATCGGAGACGGAGTGATGTGTTTGGAATTTCAAAGTAAAAGCAACTCCATAGGCGAAGGGATTGGAAAAGCCATTGCCGAATCCATTGATAAGGCAGAAAACGAAGGCTGGAACGGCATAGTGATTGGTAACAATGCCAAACAATTTAGTGTAGGTGCAAATCTCATGAACATTGGTATGTTCGCCATGCAAAAACAATTTGACACACTGGATCAAATGGTGGCCGATTTTCAATCTATCAACATGCGAATAAGAACCTCGAAAATCCCAGTGGTGGTTGCCACTCAGGGCTATGTTTTTGGGGGAGGATGTGAAATCACCATGCATTGTGATGCTGCGGTATCTGCCTCAGAATCCTACATTGGACTCGTCGAAGTAGGGGTNGGTCTCATNCCTGGAGGTGGAGGAACCAAAGAATTTGCCCTNAGGGTATCAGACGGTTTTTATGAAGGAGATGTCCAAATGCCCATGTTGATCGACCACTTTAAATCCATAGCTACAGCAGCCGTTTCGACTTCGGCCTCTGAAGCTTTCGATTTGCATTATCTTTTGGAAAATCGTGATGCCATTTCCTNCAATGTCCAACGAAACATTGGCTTGGCCAANGCGAAAGTATTGGAGCTNGCCAAAGATTATATCCCACCCTCACCGAGACAAGATATAGAAGTACTGGGCCGGTCTGGATTGGGGGTACTTTACTCTGCTATCAACGAATACCGCTTGGGTAAATTTATGTCTGAGTACGATGAAGTAATTGCCAGAAAGTTGGCTTATGCCATGTGTGGAGGTGATTTGACCAGTCCACAACAGGTGAGTGAACAATATTTGCTCGATATCGAACGCGAAGCCTTTATGAGCTTATTGGGAAATCAAAAAACCTTGGATAGAATACAGTACTTATTAATGAATAACAAGCCCCTGAGAAACTAAGACATATGGAAGCATACATAGTAAAAGGATACAGAACTGCAGTAGCAAAAGCCAAAAAAGGAGGGTTCAAAAACTATCGGTCAGACGATATGGCNGTTGATGTTTTAAAACATTTAGTCAGTCAAGTTCCGGGTTTGGACCCCACCTCTGTTGATGATGTAATTGTTGGCTGTGCCAATCCCGAAGGAGAACAAGGTCTTCAGGTAGGTCGGCTCATATCNGCCAGAGCTTTGGGAATAGAAGTGCCAGGAATTACCATTAATCGTTATTGTGCTTCTGGATTGGAAGCCATNGCCATGGCAGTGGCCAAAATTAAATCAGGCATGGGACAGATTTATATCGCCGGAGGTACAGAGAGTATGAGTTTGATTCCCATGACTGGTTATAAATTGTCTCCCAGCTACAAAGCCAATATGGAAAATATCAATTACCATGTAAGTATGGGAGCGACTGCAGAGGCAGTAGCCGAAAAATTTAACATCAGTCGTGAAGCGGCCGACACTTTCTCTTTTAAATCTCACCAAAAAGCAGCTCATGCAATAGATCAGGGCTATTTTGAAGATGAAATTGTACCCATTACTGTGGAAGATGTATATGTCAAAGACGGAAAAAAAGTAAGCACTTCCCATACCGTTTCGGTCGATGAAGGTGTCAGGAGGGATACCACAATCGAGGGCTTGTCCAAATTAAGGGCTGTTTTCAAACAAGGTGGGATCATCACGGCAGGAAATGCCTCACAAACTTCCGATGGTGCTGCCTTTACACTGGTGATGAGTGAAGAAAAAGTTAAAGAATTGGGCTTAGAACCCCAAGCTAGAATGGCTGCCTGTTCCGTTGGAGGGGTCCATCCCCTCTACATGGGTATTGGGCCTTGTGAAGCCATTCCCAAAGCGTTACAACAAGTGGGGCTGCAACTGTCTGATATTGAGCAAATAGAACTTAACGAAGCGTTTGCCGCTCAAGCCCTGGCTGTCATCCAAGAAGCTGGGCTGGATCCCGATACGGTTAATGTCAATGGAGGAGCCGTAGCCATGGGCCATCCCCTAGGTTGTACAGGAGCCAAACTGACCATTCAACTGTTGAACGAGATGCAACGCCGCAATCAAAAATACGGAATGGTCACCGCCTGTGTTGGAGGAGGACAAGGCATTGCCGGAATTTTTGAAAGACTGTAATCTAAACTTTTTTAACCACATAAGTCACCACCCCCCAGATGATCAATTCGTTGTCTTCGGTCACTTTGATGGGTTCGTATTTTGAATTTTCGGGCATCAGATAGACACAGTCCTGTTCCACTTTTAGTCTTTTTACGGTAAACTCCCCGTCGATAAAGCACACGGCTATTTTGTTGTCTTGAGGTTCCAAGCTGCGGTCGATCACTAACAAATCCCCATCGTCCAGTCCGGCATCTCGCATTGACTCTCCTGATACCCGGGCGTAGAAAGTAGCCTCCTCGTTTTTGACCACCTCTCGGTCAATACTGATCCGCAACTCCTTAAAATCATCCGCAGGAGAGGGGAAACCTGCCGAAATACCTTCTTGTACCAAAAAGGAGGATTTTCCCAATTCCTGATCCGGTTGAAAGAATATGATTTTATCTTTTTTATCACTCATTTCACTCTGATGATTTCGTAGATTTCTGTGGTAAATCGGTTGGAAAGATGCTCTTGTTTCATTTTCCAGGTTTGTTTTAAATCCTGACTGGCCAGTTTCATTCGGTGTGGTCCATAACGGCGGTGAATTTTGTCTAGGGTTTGCATCAATGTCGTGTGTTTTGACGTATCCTGTTCGAACAAGGTAATTTGTCTCGAAGCTGAAGGTGTCAGTCCCAACAGTATCACCCCTGCTTTTTTGTATTCAATTCCCGGTTTGAAAATACTCCTCAACCCCATCAATGCATAACGATTCAACACAAAGTTGGAGTCTGTGGCATGGGGCAGGGTTAGGGTACAACCGTTGCGGTATTGTGCGGCATTGGGATCAAAGGGATTGCTTCTCACAAAGACATGGAGAGCAGTAGCACAGCTTTTTTGCTTTCGTAGTTTTTCAGCTCCTAGGAGTGTATAGGTGGTAATGCGCTCTTCAAGATTATTAAATATAGTAAGTAGATTTTTAAAACTTCGCGTAACAGCAAAGGATTTCTTTGCTGGTGTTACTTCTTCCAATTGTGTGCAGGGAATACCTTCCAGGTCTCTTTTCAATCGCAGTCCCAGTATACTCATTTGTTTTTTGACCCATTCGTCGGGCAAATTCACAAAATCCAAGGCGGTTGTTACGCCTATGGCTTGGAGTCGTTTGGCGTGTTGCCTGCCAACACCCCAAATATCTTCTATGGGAGTCCACTTCAGTGCTTTCAGTCGTTTTTTGTCACTGTCTATACAGTAAACTCCTCGGGTTCTTTCGTCAAATTTTTTGGCAATTTTATTGGCGATTTTGGCCAAGGCTTTAGAAGGGGCTAGCCCTACCGAAATGGGGATTCCGGTCCAACGCCTTACTTGTTTACGCATTTTTAAACCCGTTGTACGGAGATCAAAATAATCAAAGCCTTCGAACTTTAAAAAGGCTTCGTCTATGCTGTAAATTTCAATATTGGGGGTGTAGGTTTCCAAGATTTTCATTACCCGATGGCTCATGTCTCCATAAAGGGGATAGTTGGAAGAAAAAACTTTGATGTTGTGCTTTTTGAATTCGTTTCGAAATTTGAAGGCAGGAGCTCCCATAGGAATTCCTAGGGCTTTGGCTTCATTGCTCCTGGCAATCACACAACCGTCGTTATTGGAAAGAATAACCACTGCCTTACCCTCATACTGAGGTTGGAAAACCCGTTCGCAAGAAGCGTAAAAATTATTGCAATCAATTAAAGCAAACATGTATAAAATCAAATTTTGAAAGGGATGGCTGTACAAACAACCTTGATTTTTAAACTAAAAACAACACCATCATCAACACCGATCTAATACAAATTTAATAAGAATTGGATTGTTTTACAGACAAAACCGAACCTCTTTGGGCAAAAATTGTAATTTTGTTTTAAGGATTAGTGGTAATATTATTTAATGGACAAATATTCATTTTTAAATTCGGCTCACACCGCCTATTTTGCTGAATTATACGACCAATACCTACAAAATCCGGATGCTGTAGAACCCAGTTGGAGAGCATTCTTTCAGGGTTTTGATTTTGGGATGGAGCACGGGGAGTGGCCTGCAGAGGTTGCAGAGGTAGAAGTACCCGAGTCGGTTAAAAAAGAATTTCAGGTGGTAAAGCTAATTGAGGGTTACCGCACCCGAGGTCATCTATTTACCAAAACCAACCCCGTTCGTAATAGAAGAACTTACAGTCCCAATTTGGAGGTAGAAAACTTTGGATTATCCCAAGGCGATTTATCTACTGTATTCAATGCCGGATCTATTGTAGGTATAGGACCCAGCACATTGTCCGCCATCATCGAAAATCTGCAAAGTACCTACTGTGATTCCATCGGTGTTGAATACATGTATGTCAGGAATGTGGAGAAAAAAGATTGGATTAAGGATCGATTACACCAAAATCAAAATCATCCGGATTTTAGTCCGGAGCAAAAAAAAGAGATACTTAACAAATTAAATCAAGCCGTTAGCTTCGAAAATTTTCTACATACCAAATACGTGGGACAAAAACGATTTTCCTTGGAAGGAGGGGAGTCGGTTATTCCAGCATTAGATGCTCTTGTTATGGCCGCCGACGCCAAAGGAGTTGAGGAGTTTATCATGGGTATGGCCCATAGAGGAAGACTCAATACCTTAACCAATATATTCGGAAAATCCCCAAAAGATATTTTTAGCGAGTTTGACGGAAAAGACTATGATGAAGTGGTTTTTGATGGAGATGTTAAGTATCATATGGGTTGGACTGCAAAGATTGACCCCAACAATGACGGAAGGAAGATCAATATCAATTTAGCACCCAACCCCTCCCATTTAGAAACAGTAGGGGCGGTGGTAGAGGGAATCACGCGGGCTAAACTTGAGAATAAATTCAATGGTGACACCTCAAAAGTTTTACCCATTGTCGTTCATGGAGATGCCGCTATTGCAGGACAAGGGATTGCTTACGAAATTGTACAAATGGCCAGATTGAAAGGTTATTCCACTGGAGGAACCATTCATATAGTGATCAATAATCAAATAGGTTTTACCACCAATTATCTCGATGCCCGATCAAGTACCTACTGTACGGATGTGGGAAAAGTTACTTTATCACCCGTTATGCATGTCAATGCCGATGATGTTGAAGCTGTTGTACACTCCGTGCTTTTTGCATTGGATTATAGAATGCATTTCAATGCTGATGTTTTTATCGATCTGTTGGGGTACCGAAAATATGGGCATAACGAAGGTGATGAGCCAAGATTTACCCAACCCAAGCTTTACAAGACCATTGCGGCGCACAAAAATCCAAGAGATATCTACGCTGAAAAATTGATTTCTCAGGGCATCATTGATGCCAATTATGTTAAAAAGCAAGAGGAGGACTACAAATCCAAGTTGGAACAAAACCTTCAAGTTTCCCGAACAGAGGAGACTACTGTCATCACCCCTTTTATGGAAGATGAATGGACAGGTTATGAGAGAGTAGACGAAAAAGGAATGCATCCTGAGCTTACAACAGCTATCGATTTAGAAGTACTTAATGCAGTAGCCAAAACCATTACTAA
>NZAX01000014.1 GCA_002687665.1 Flavobacteriaceae bacterium | reverse complement strand
ACTTAATTTTAATTTTCTCAATGGCCAATCCTATGATATTGATATCATTAGGGATAGAGTATATCATAGTACTTTGGTTAATTACTCCGGATTATCATCTATGGAATCAGGGTTTGATAATGAAGCAATAAAAAAGATTCTATCAGATTTCGATGGAGATAAGTGGCCCTACATTCATTATGAGGACGTTTCCAGAGAAGGGTTCGACAATACCATTCACTTAAATAACTTATTGAGGTTGGCTGTGGCCTATAAGAGCTCAGCTTCCAATTATTTTTATGATAAAAATATTTTAAAGACGATCATCAGAGGATTAAGGTTTTGGTGTGATAATGATTTTATTGGTGAGAACTGGTGGAATAACCAAATCGGAACACCTCATATGTTGGTTCGAATAATGCTTGTTGTCGGTGATGAGCTCCCTGAAAAATTGATTTTAAAATCTCAAAAAATCATTGGCAGAGCTGACATAAACAAAGGTGGTTCAAGACCGGGAGGTGATCGAATCAAAGTCGCTTCGATTGCCGCCAAAAATCAACTTTTTTTGAAAAACCAAACCCAATTTGAATTAATCATCAACATCATAGAAAATGAAATAAAGTTTGTGGATTGGATTGGAAATGAATTTGGTTATACCTATTCTAAATCCGATACGGGAGGATTTAATGAATTTGTAAAGGCAAATGGCAGGGGATTACAATACGATTATAGCTTTCACCATAGAACCGATGGGGTAAACAATACCCTCTCATACGGACTTGGGTGGGCCGAAGCTTTTGTGGAATGGGCTTATTATACAAGAAATACAGATTATTCTTTTTCGAGTGTAAAATCTAAAATCCTTGTAGATTACTATTTGGATGGTGTTTGTAAGACTTCCGTTTACGGTGTGAAACCTGATTTTGGAGCTAAGAACAGAAGTATATCAAGGATCGGAAGTACTAAAGCCTTTGATAATGAGATTCCCGAAAAGATCCTGGCATTGACCAGCTATAGATCAGACGAATTGAAGGAAATTATAAAATTGAGGTCAAAAGATGCCAATGTTAGACCAATATCACACGCTACTTATTACTGGAATAGCGAGCATTTTACATTTCAAAGACCTGATTTCTTTTCTTCAGTCAGATTGTATTCCTCCCGAAATATGAACATGGAGAGTCCATATAACAGTCAAGGATTGTTGAATCATCATAGAGGTGATGCTGCCAATCATATTTATACTCATGGGAATGAGTATGAAGATATTTCTCCTGTATTGGATTATCAGAAAATTCCTGGAACAACCGTTTTAGAAAAGGGGGAATTACCCCATCATCGTGAAATTAAAAAATTAGGCTTGACAGATTTTGTAGGTGCAACTACTGATGGATATTACGGGGTAGTGGGGTTTGATTTTAAAAGTGTTCATGATCCACTGGTGGCTAGGAAATCGTGGTTTTTCTTTGATGATCAATACGTTTGTCTAGGTTCGGGAATTTCAACAAAATTAAAAAATAAGGTCAATACAACCATCAATCAGTGTTGGTTGAATGGACCAGTAAATATTAACTCGAAGGGAAAAAATCGAAAAATCGACAATGGATCCCACGTTTATCAGGATGTTGAATGGATTCATCATGATAATGTTGCATATTTTTTACCTGCTTCAGGTGACATAGCCGTACACAATGATCTTGCTGAAGGCTCGTGGTGGAGTATCAACAAGCATATTAATTCCCCCAAAGATAAAATCAGTAAAGAGGTTTTTAAATTGTGGATCGACCATGGTGTTTCTCCAAATAATGAATCTTATGAATATATTGTCAGACCTAATACGACTCTTGATGAATTAAAAAAAGGAATAGTCATCAACCCTATTAATATCATTTCCAACACTCCCTATTTGCAGGCGGTTCAAAACCACGAAGTCAATCTCATTCAGGCCGTTTTCTATCGTGCAGGAAAGTTTGAGATCAGTGATGAATTTACCATTCAAGCTTCTGCCCCTTGTATTTTAATGGTANAGTTGAATCAAAAGGATCAGATCAAGCAAATTACTGTTAGTGACCCTAACAGNGAATTGTCTATTTTGGTTCTNAACCTCTCTAAAAAGTTTGANGTAANAGCTGAGAATTATANNTCTNAGTGGATCGCTGATCCNGGCTATACTCAAGTTNTTGTCAATTTACCTAAAAAGGGGTATTCAGGTAAATCTGTAGTGATTCGTTAATCAGCTTTTACTTCATAGATTTAGGTGTNTCTATGTCTCATTCTTTGAGTTTGATTTTGACTTCAAATAATTTACTCCAATTTTTCCCTGTAACAAAAAATGTTTTTCTTTTAGGGTGGTAAGCTATACCATTAAGAACATCTAAATTGGAAACTTGTTCGACTTTACTCTTTAATCCCGAAAAATCAATTACCCCATCGACCCCTCCACTTATTGGATCAATAATGATACCTACTTCTTTATTGAATTGGTAAGTATTGGCATAAATTTTTCCCTCAACCCATTCCAATTCATTGATTTTTCTTATTGCATTTTTGTCGGTCATCACCTGAATTTTGTCAATTTCTTTTTGTGTTTCAGGATCCAAAACCCAAATTTGATGCGATCCATCGGACTTGTATATCTTTTTACCGTCATTACATAGTCCCCATCCTTCTTTACTTTCTTGATAAGCAAAAGAACGTTCTATTTTGAGTTGATCAGGTCGGTACTGAAAACCCATATTACCTTGCCATGTAAGCTGATAAAGTTTGTCTTTTAAAATGGTTATTCCTTCACCAAAATATACCTTATCCAAGGCAACCTGATTGTATATTTCTCCACTTTCAAAATCAACTTTACGTAAACTAGATTTTCCTCTCAACCCTGTACTTTCATAAAGGGTGTCTCGGTAAAACTCCAACCCTTGAGTATAGGCAGTTTTGTCGTGAGGAAATTCATTTAGAATAGTATATGAGTATAATTGGGGTTTAGAGGGAGATACAATACTGATATTTTGTTTGTATTCAAGTATTTTCCCGGAAACATATATCGAAGCTTTTAAATTATAAATCCCTAATGTTTTATTATTCAATGCATGAGCTTCACTAATTTTTTCTCCTTCCAAATAGTAAACTACTGAATCAATAGGATGATTTTTTTTATTAATAATATTGAATTTTAGTGTATCACTAGGGATAAATTTTTTACTTTTCTGAATAACACTTAGTTTAAAATCTTTTGTAATATCTGTGTTACATTTGAGCAAAAGAAGGGAAATTAGTAAAATCCAAATTTTCATTTGACAGTGGTATATATTTCCATTAAAATTAAGAATTTAAAATAATTGTCGAACGCTCGAAACCTATTATATTTGCTTTGGGCAAGTCCTGCACAACCAGCTCCTGCCGAATCCCCCCAGGGCGGGAACGCAGCAAGGGTAGGCGGTTGTAGCGGTGTGATGTAGACCGCTTGCCCATTTTTATTTACATGACTAAAGTAGTTCTTATTACGGGTGCCTCCTCTGGCCTTGGCAAAGCCACAGCTTCTTATTTATTAGCAAAGAATTATCGTATTTTCGGTACCTCAAGGGATCCTCAAAAATATAATTCCGAAATAAGCTTTGAGTTGTTAACCTTTGATTTGAATCAACCGGAAACAGCTCAGAAATTGGTAAATCAAGTCATGCATAAAACAGGTCGTATTGATGTATTGATTAACAATGCCGGAGCGGGAATTACAGGTCCAATAGAGGAAATAGATGTGAACTCAATGCAGTCTCATTTTTCAACTAATTTGTTCGGCCCATTGTCACTGATCCAGAAAGTATTGCCTATAATGCGTCAACAAAAATCGGGTCTGATCATCAATATTACCTCTATAGGAGGGTATATGGGCCTCCCTTTTAGGGGTATTTACTCTGCCTCCAAAGGTGCTTTGAGCGTAACCTCTGAAGCACTTAGAATGGAAGTCAAACGCTTTGGTGTTGATATAGTGACTCTTGCTCCTGGAGATTACGCAACCGATATAGCCTCACGACGTATTTATTCCCCTCTAAAAAAAGATTCTCCATACCACGATCTTTATAAATACTCTATAAATACCATTGATAAGCATGTTGATCAAGGTAGTAATCCCAATGATTTTGCCCGAATGATTCATAAAATTATCAAGCTGAAAAAAAGAAAGGTCCATTACCGATCTGGTTCTTTTCTTCAAAAATTTTCGATATTACTCAAGAAAATATTACCAGACACTCTCTTTGAAAAAATGATAATGAATCACTATAAAGTTTAACCTTTTAAACCATAAATTAATGAAATTTTTTATTGACACAGCCAATTTAGACCAAATCAAAGAGGCCCAAGACTTAGGAGTTTTGGATGGCGTAACTACCAATCCATCCCTTATGGCCAAGGAGGGTATTACCGGAGCGGAAAACATTCTCAAGCATTATGTAGCAATTTGCGATGCTGTGGAGGGTGATGTCTCTGCCGAGGTAATTGCAGTAGATTATGAGGGCATGATAAAAGAAGGGGAACAATTGGCGGCTTTACATCCTCAAATTGTTGTAAAAATTCCCATGATTAAAGATGGAATTAAAGCTTTAAAATACTTTTCAGATCGTAACATTAAAACGAATTGTACCCTTATTTTTTCTGCAGGGCAAGCTCTTTTAGCTGCTAAAGCCGGAGCAACCTATGTTTCTCCATTTATTGGACGATTGGATGATGTGTCTACCGATGGAACTTTTTTGATAAGCGAGATTAGAGAGATTTATGATAACTATGCCTTTGAAACCGAAATTTTAGCTGCCTCGGTACGTCACACCATGCATATAATTAATTGTGCCAAAATAGGGGCAGATGTAATGACTGGACCACTCAATACTATAACAGGGTTGTTAAATCATCCGCTAACAGATATCGGGTTAAAAAAGTTTTTGGATGACTTCAAAAAAGGAAACTAGTTTAGTAGAGTAAATCCTCAAAATCCGTGGAACTGAAGTTTGCAAAACCCTCCTTTATTTCTCTATTAGCCTCTACTATTATTGCACGGTTTAATAGTGAGAGGACCCATTTCTTGCTGTCTTTATCGAAATTGGTAAAAGCCAGTTGTGTTTTGGGATCTATATTCATCATACGGTGAACCTCGAAAACGATCTCATTGAATGGTTGGATACAAATCCCTTTAAAATCATATTTAGGGAAGCGTTTTTCCAAATCTTTAACCTTGATTATAGTATTCTTATAATGGCTCATTTGAGTTTGAGACCAAAAATAAAATACTGTGGGTTTGTCGATAAGTTTGAATGTGCTTATTGTGTTCAGGAGGTGGTCCTGTAACTTAAGTTCTGGCAGAATTTTTCCTGCTGACATATTTTGGATATCGTTATGTAAATCAAGTACCTCTTGGAGATAAGATTTTGAGGTATTAACTAACAAAAAATTTTGCAGGAATTTTTCGTGATTATCTTGGTTTTCAATTTTCATTAATTCTTCAAAAGCTACTGCTCGTGAAAGATTATTTTTCAAAACATTTCCTTTAATATGTGATTTGATCAATTGCAACCTTTTAATGTTAAAATTGGTTTTTTGTCTTTTTTGGAAATAGTTTTCGGTGCTGTCCAGTGCTTTTTCACTAAGATAATTGAGTAGATAATTAATATAGGGGTCAAAAAAAGCCAAATCTGTTTCAGCCAGACTCAGGTATTTCCTGAAGTCAAAATATATGGAATCTTTTTTTTTATCCCAAAAAGTTCCTCTTAGCAAGGCATAGCGTTCCTTTCGTATGGCATAGGGATATATATAGGCGGCTTGGGTTATCTTTTGAGCAATGGGTGAAAGTTGAATAATAGAGTCCATAAGAATCCATTTGTTTTTTTTCTCGATCAATAAGGAGTCAATCAGTCTTGTAAATGTTTCACTATCACTGGAGTATTTGGAAGAGAGAAAACTATTTTCTTTTTCAAAANTGAGGAGTAAATCCATCATAAAGTTATTTTTGGCTGCACCACGTCCNGAAAAAACAATGGATTCATCGAAAGAGGANGCATTGATACGTGCCCAAATACTATCACCTTTTTCCAAAAAAACAGATTTGTACTCTGGAATGTGCTCAATCTTATAAATGCCCGATTCCAAGGAGTCATAGTATTTAAAAAAACGATAATTGAGGTTGAGGGGAAGAGAATCTATGGTTTTATTATCCTTATATAAAGTCACATAGGTGGAGGAAGGATTTACGATCTGCCCGCCAAAGAAAATCCGATTGGAATCAACTTCATTTGAACATGAGGTTACTAAGGCTATAAAGGACAACAGAAAAATACTTAAGAAATGTTTGAATTTGGCCATAATACAATGCAATTTACACCAACTATACTTTAAAAAAAAGTAAACCCTGTTGGAGAATTATTTACTTTTGCAAGTGCTAAGTTAAATTTATGCTATCAGTCAATAATTTATCCGTACAATTTGGAAAAAGAGTACTATTCGATGAAGTTAATGTCACTTTTACGCCAGGAAATTGTTATGGGATCATAGGTGCCAATGGAGCCGGAAAATCTACTTTTTTAAAAATCATCTGCGGTATACAGGAAGCTAACTCTGGTAATGTTTTTTTAGAACCAGGTAAACGCTTATCTGTACTAGAACAAAATCACAACGCCTATGATGAATTTCCGGTTTTGGAAACTGTTCTAAGGGGCAATAAACCGCTCTTCAAAATAAAACAAGCTATCGAAGATCTGTATGCTAAACCTGATTTTTCTGATTCTGACGGGGAAAGGGTGGGAGAATTACAAATTGAGTTTGAAGAAATGGACGGTTGGAATGCAGAGAGTGAAGCAGCTTCCCTTTTGTCTAACTTGGAAATTCCTCCTCAACTTCATCATTCTAGTATGGCCGATTTAGATGGAAAACAAAAGGTGAGAGTACTTTTAGCACAATCTCTTTTTGGAGACCCAGATGTATTGATCATGGATGAGCCTACCAATGACTTGGATTACGATACCATCATGTGGTTGGAAAGCTTTTTGGCCAATTATGATAATACAGTAATCGTGGTTTCTCACGATCGACATTTTCTGGATGCTGTTTGCACCCACATTTCTGATATAGACTTCGGAAAGATTAATCACTACTCTGGCAATTATACTTTTTGGTATGAATCGAGTCAGTTGGCTGCTCGCCAAAGGGCACAACAAAACAAAAAGGCAGAGGAAAAGAAAAAAGAGTTGCAAGAATTTATTGACCGTTTTTCGGCCAATGTAGCCAAATCCAAACAAGCTACTTCTCGAAAGAAGATGATAGATAAACTTAATATCGAGGAGATTCGACCTTCAAGTCGTCGATATCCAGGAATCATTTTTGAACAAGAACGAGAGGCTGGGGATCAAATTTTGAATATAAAGGGCTTGTCCTATAGTTTGGACGGAGAAACACTTTTTGATGACATTCATTTTAATATGGCTCGAGGGGATAAGGTCATTGTATTTTCCAAAGATTCAAGAGCTGTCACTGCTTTTTACGAGATCATAAATGGTAAATTGAATGCCAATGCTGGTAAATACGAATGGGGAATTACTACCAGTCAAGCTTATTTACCGCTAGACAACGAAGAGTTTTTTAGTTCCGATATGTCACTTGTTGATTGGCTCCGACAGTGGTCCAAGACAGAAGAAGAGCGTGAAGAGGTATATCTCCGCGGATTTTTAGGTAAAATGCTTTTTAGTGGTGACGAAGCCTTAAAGCCCTCCAATGTCCTTTCAGGAGGTGAAAAAGTCCGTTGTATGTTGTCTAAAATGATGATGATTCGCGCTAATGTACTCATGCTAGATGAGCCTACAAACCACTTGGACTTGGAATCGATTACTGCCATCAATAATTCGTTAAAAAATTTTAAAGGGACAGTGCTTTGTACAACGCATGACCACGCTTTTGCTCAAACAGTTGGGAAACGAATTTTAGAATTAACCCCGAATGGAATCATTGATCGTTACAGTAGTTTTGATGATTACATGAGCAATGCTAAAATCAAAGAGTTACGAAATAAAATGTATTCTTAATTTTTATTTAGTCAGATCCCTTGGACTTGGATTGCGTCAAAAGCTTTTATGTAAACTCAATTAGGTTTTATCGAAACGATTGTTCCAAATTGCGGGATTGAAGTTTTTTCCCATCGCAAAACCATAAAACAATACGATTGAGGCAATCGCTTTAAACATAAAAAAATAGAGCATCCAAAAAGTAGATGGGGTTGGGGATTTAGTAAAAATTTGATAGGGAGTTATAAGTGTGGCAAAAAAACTGACAAATAAAACAGCGATCAACAGGTTCCAGATACTTTTAAAAGGCCATGCCCATGCTTTCCGAAAAAAAGATAAATCGTTTCCCCATTTATGAACGAGGTAGAAGTAATTATTGCCCAAAGGTACAAAGAGTAATGGGTCATCTGTTTTTTTCAGTCTAAAAAGGACCGAAGGGGCCATGATTTTAAATCCTTCTAAAGAGGTTTGATGTTCTTTTTCTAGTTGGGTAATTTTATTAATGCCCTCCTTTGGGATGTTTCCCTTAAAGTATTTTAGATCTAAAAAACGCAAACGGTAATCAATACAAACTTTCCTAATTTGATTCAAGTGAAAGATCCTTTGAGTTTCCAGTTGGTCAAAGTCAAAATTGTTGCTGCTTTGGGTACCTGAAGTGTGTGGGTTGACAATATCAACTAAGCGAATGGGATTAGTATGGAGAGCAATTTCTTTAAGAATAAGGTCAATTTGGGTGGGAGGCAAGAGTCTTTTCATCATCATCTATCATTTCTAAATGTAAATTTAGGAATAAAATAACTTTTTACAAAAGTCGAAAAAAGAAAAGCCGATATTTATTTGTTAACGTAGTTTTGCGCCTAATTCCTTTTCAAATTGATTTTGCAATTTCCCCATTATTTTAT
>NZAX01000013.1 GCA_002687665.1 Flavobacteriaceae bacterium | reverse complement strand
AATTCCAAAAGTTGGGTTTGAAATGCAACAGTATAAGGCTGTGATATGGTTTGATTGGCTCCTATAGGAAAGGCTTTGTCTAAATAGGAATATTCCTCTAAACCCGAATCCATAAAAATATGACGGGGGACTGTTCCCACTGCATTCAAAACCCTTTCGTCTTGGATCCCTTTCTGTTTTAGGAGTTTTACCAACTGCCTTCTTTGCCCTTGGTGCTTTGTGGTATCGATCATGATGACAAATGTAATTACTTCCAAAAAAAAATCAGAAAAAGATGGTACTTTTGATCAAAATTATTGATATGATTAAAGCAGGCGTTTTGGGTGCTGGACATTTGGGAAAAATTCATTTACGTTTACTCGAAGCCTCTGAGCGATTTGAATTGATCGGATTTTTTGATCCAAATCAAAAAAGTACTCATGCCCTAGCAAAAGAAAAAGGCTATACCGCTTTTGAAAGTGAAGCAGAATTAATCAAAGCTTGTGACATGGTAGACATTGTCACTCCTACCCTTTACCATCATCAAAATGCAATAAATGCCATTAATCAGGGAAAACATATATTCATTGAAAAACCGATTGCTAACAGTGTTGCCGAGGCAAATGAAATTACCTCACTGGCAGAAAAAAGAGGAGTTTTGGGTCAGGTTGGTCATGTAGAACGTTATAATCCTGCATTTAAGGCCATTAAGGACGCAGTAACCCAGCCAAAGTTTATAGAATCGCATCGACTAGCAGAATTCAACCCTAGAGGAACCGATGTACCTGTAGTCTTGGACTTGATGATTCATGATATCGATGTTTTATTAAGTGTTGTTGATGCCAAAGTAAAAACCGTCTCAGCTTCGGGAGTTGCGGTAATAAGCAATACACCGGACATTACCAATGCCCGAATCGAATTTGAAAACGGTTGTGTGGCCAACCTCACAGCTAGTAGGATATCCCTAAAAAAAATGCGAAAAACAAGATTTTTTCAAAAAAACGCCTACATCTCGGTAGATTTTCTTGAGAAAAAAGTCGAAGTAGTTAAAATGAAATCTGCTCCAGAGAAACCAGAAGATTTTGCTCTTATCTTGGAAAATGCACAGGGAGAAAAAAAACAGATCTATTTCGAAAACCCACAAATTGAAGAATCCAACGCCATATTGGAAGAATTAGAGGATTTTGCAAGTGCCATCCAAAACAACAAGCCAGTTACTGTTTCGTTAGAAAATGGAACTCTTGCATTAAAACTTGCTTATCAAATCATGGAATGTTGTAAGGTTTAAATCTTTCGAATCTGCAGCCAAACCACAAATAATTAGAATGGAGATAGGAAAAAATATTACTTCACTGCTTGAGGGGTTACCTTCCACAGTTGAACTCGTGGCGGTATCTAAAACAAAATCCAATGAGGAGATTTTAGAAGCATACAATGCTGGACAAAGGAAATTTGGTGAAAATAAAATCCAAGACATGACCCGCAAGTATGAGATACTTCCAAAAGATATACAATGGCACATGATCGGGCATGTACAATCTAACAAAGTAAAATATATGGCACCCTATGTTAGCTTGATCCAAGGGGGAGACAGCCTAAAATTATTAAAAGAAATCAACAAACAGGCCCAAAAAAACAATCGCATTATTGATTGTCTTCTTCAAATACATATAGCTAAGGAGGAAAGTAAATTTGGACTTTCTGTCCGAGAATCTCAACAAGCTATTAAAATTGCCAAAGAACTTCCACACCTCCGAATCAAAGGATTGATGGGAATGGCTACATTCACTGATGATCAAAAGCAGATTGAACGAGAATTCGCAGGACTAAAATCTCTTTACGATCAATTCATAGAACAAAAAATCCCTCTTGAAGTACTGTCGATGGGTATGAGCGGAGACTTTCTAATAGCCATTGAACAAGGAAGTAATATGATCCGGGTTGGTAGTAAAATTTTTGGACCCAGAAACTACTAATTATGTATGCCATTTTAGACATTGAAACAACGGGTGGAAAATACAATGAGGAGGGTATTACCGAAATCGCCATATATCAACACAACGGATTCAATGTAACTGATCAATTCATAAGTCTAGTCAATCCTGAAAGATCAATACAGCCTTTTGTCGAAAAGCTTACTGGAATTAACCCTAAGATGCTTCAAAATGCTCCTAAATTTTTTGAGATTGCAAAACGTATTATAGAGATTACTGAAAACTGTATTATTGTAGCACATAATTCCGATTTTGATTACCGAATACTTAGAACCGAATTCAAGCGTTTGGGTTACAATTTTGAAAGATACTCTCTATGCACCGTCAGTCTGTCTCAAAAATTACTTCCCAACATGGAGTCATACAAACTTGGCAAGTTGGTTCGTTCCCTTGGCATCCCGATTAGCGATCGCCATCGTGCTCAGGGTGATGCAATAGCTACCGTAAAGCTTTTTGAAGTATTACTCGAAAAAGATATCAGCAAACAAATCCTAAAATCTCAAATAAAAGAACTAAACAACATTCAAGTTCCCTCAAAATATCTTTCAATAGTCGAGGAATTACCAACTGTAACTGGTGTCTATTACATACATAATACTATTGGGGATATCCTCTATATTGGTAAAAGCAATAACATTCAAAAGCGGGTAAGAAGTCACTTAACTGGAACAGATTCTAAATCAAAAAAAATTCAAAAAAAACTCCATAAAGTCAATTTTGAAATTACAGGCAGTGAACTTATTGCCCTACTAAAAGAACAACATGAAATAAAAAAAAACCAACCCCAGATCAATAAAGATGGTCGCTATCGACTTTACCCCATGGGTTTAAGAATTGATTATGAAACCCGCTATCATCAATTGGTTTTGGAGCAAGTACGAAGCACTAGAGAATACCTTGAAGTCTTTAAAAACGGACGAGTTGCCAAACATATCATGAAGCAGTGGATGGAAACCTACCAGTTGTGTCATAAGCATTCCTCATTTAAAGATTCGGATGGAGCTTGTTTTGCCTATAAAACCAATCAATGCAAAGGGGCATGTTTGGAAGATGAAGACCATCAAAGTTACAATCAAAGATTGGAAAAAATAAGAGACAAAAACAAGTATCCTTACAATGATTTTGTGATGATAGGAAACGGAAGAAGAGATGGAGAGTATAGTTTTATTTATATTGAAAATAAGTGTTTTAAAGGATATGGCTTTTATGACCTGAATCACCAAATAAACAGCAAGGAAAAAATCCTCAACCGTTTGGTTTCTATGGATAACAATTCAGATTGTCAGGCCTTGATTATTGCCCACATTAAAAAAAATAAATTTAGAAAATTAATACCTTTGAAAGGAACCGAAGTCAATTACAATTAATGTCAACCCAATGGGTTTAAAAAACCTCAAACACCGATTACATGAAATAATCTATGAAGCCGACACCCTTGCGGGGAAAGTATTTGATTTGGTTTTATTGATTTTTATTCTCTCTAGCGTAGTAATGGTAGCTTTGGAGAGTGTTGCTGAAATAGGTCAGAAATACCAGCGCCAGCTAGACATAGCCGAATGGTTCATCACCATCATTTTTAGTGTAGAGTATATATTGCGAATATTTTCCATAAAAAAACCCTCAAGATACATTTTTAGTGTATATGGCATTATCGATTTTGTTTCCATTATTCCCAAATATATTTCTCTTTTTTTTGCAGGTACACAATCTCTGCTTGCCCTAAGAGCCCTTCGGCTTCTTAGGGTTTTCAGAATTCTAAAACTTACTCATTTTGTAGGGGAATCCAATTCATTAATCAAAGCCCTTGTTCGCAGCAAAACCAAAATATTGGTCTTTATGTTTAGTGTTGTAATCTTGTGTATTATTTTTGGTACCATCATGTACATGGTTGAAGACGATGAAAGTGGGTTCAGCAGCATCCCTACTAGTATCTACTGGTGTATTGTAACTCTAACTACTGTAGGTTATGGCGACATAGCTCCTGAAAGCCCTTTAGGGCAGTTTATAGCTTCATTAATTATGATACTGGGCTACGGCATCATCGCTGTCCCTACAGGTATAGTCTCAGCTGAATTTACAACTCAAGCTTTTAATATTGATAGCAATACTCAAGCCTGCCCTCACTGTATGACCAGTCATCATAAAGACGAAGCAAAATATTGCCACCAATGCGGTGAAATGCTCAACGATGTCGAATAAAAAATTGATTTATATCGCAGGACCTACAGCTGTAGGAAAAACAGCCTTAAGCGTTAGCGTGGCTCAGGCATTACAAACGGAGATCATTTCTTGTGATGCTAGGCAGTGTTATCACGAAATGACCATAGGGACAGGTGTTCCCTCTCAGGAGGAAAGGAAAGGGATACCACACCATTTTATCCAAAACATAAGCATTCACCAGCCATTTGACGCAGGAGTTTTTGAAAGGGAAGGTTTGAAACTTTTGAAGAAGTTGTTTAAAAAATATGATCATGTGGTCATGGTAGGAGGGTCAGGTCTATATGCTAAAGCTTTAATGGAAGGCTTGGATAAATTCCCTGAAATTACCTCAAAAGCTTCATCAAAAGTGAAATTACTCTATCAAGATCAAGGCTTGGAAGGGCTGCAAAAACTACTTAAAAAAATAGACCCGTTATACTACAAAANAGTNGATTTGAATAACTTTTCAAGACTACTTAGAGCACTAGAAGTATGGGAGACAGTAAAAAAACCCTATTCCTCTTTTTTGGGGCAATCTAAAAAAAAACGCCCATTTTCAACCCATACCTTACTGTTAGAAATGCCTCGCCCGCAGCTATATGAAAAGATCAACTTTAGGGTTGAAAGAATGGTCGAGGCTGGACTTGAAATAGAGGCTCAAAGGCTTTATTCCAATAAAAACCTGCCTGCCCTTCAAACCTTAGGTTACCGAGAATGGTTTAATCACTTTGAAGGGAAATACACTTTTAAAGAAACTATAGAAGAAATTAAAAAAAATAGCAGGCGATATGCCAAACGTCAAATTACCTGGTTTAATCGACTTGAAGCATACAAAATCTCAATGCAAATTCAAATAAAAGGGATTAAAATGGGTTTAAATACTGTTAAGAATTTAGCCCTAGACTTATGCTGATCAATTCAATGTTTTATCTCCTATTTCTGGGCATTTTCTGATCAGTAAAATAAGAAATTACATGCAATTTAAATAGTTCAGCACGTTCTCCTTAATACGCTGGGGAATATTGGTTGTGTCTGCCTTTACAAAGTTTTCACCGGTAATTTTTTCGTATAGTTCGATATAGCGATCAGAAACGGATTTGATGTATTGGTCAGACATAAAAGGAACTTCCTGCCCTTCAAGGCCTTGAAAACCATTGGATATCAGCCATTGTCGAACAAATTCTTTGGATAATTGTTTTTGTGGTACTCCCTTGGCTTGACGTTCGGCATAACCGTTTGCATAAAAATAGCGTGAAGAATCTGGAGTATGTATCTCGTCTATCAAAACAATTTGGCCTTTGGTGTTTTTACCAAATTCGTATTTTGTGTCCACCAAAATCAAATCCTGTTTTCCGGCAATCTCGGTTCCTCTTTGAAAAAGAGCTCTCGTGTATTTTTCTAATTGAAGGTAGTCAGCTTCACTGACAATGCCCTGTTCGATGATGGCTTCTCGGGAAATATCTTCATCATGGCCCTTTTCGGCTTTGGTAGAGGGAGTGATGATGGGTCTTGGAAAAGCATCATTTTCGATCATGCCATTTGGCATTTCTACTCCGCAAAGATTATGTTTACCAGCTTTGTATTCCCTAGCGGCATGACCGGAGAGATAGCCCCTTATCACCATTTCTACCTTGAAGGGAACACAGCGATACCCAATAGCCACATTAGGATCAGGAGTGGCGATCAGCCAATTGGGTAAAATGTCATCGGTGGCGGCCATCATTTTGGTGGCGATCTGGTTAAGGATTTGCCCTTTGTAAGGTATTCCTTTGGGCATGACCACATCAAAAGCCGATAGGCGGTCAGAGGCCACAATGACCAGTAAATCTTTTTCAAGTTCGTAAACTTCTCTGACTTTCCCTTTGTAGTGGGACAACTGTCTGGGAAAATGAAAATCGCAATGAGTGAGTGTATTGATCAATGGTGTTAATTATGATGTTCGATTCTTTTATAGGCATCAATTACTTTTTTAACCAAAGTATGACGGATCACGTCTTTTTCATCCAAAGTAATGATGCCGATACCTTGGGTTTCTTTAAGGATCAAAAGGGCTTCTGTTAAGCCAGAGATTACCCTGCGGGGCAGGTCGATCTGTCCGGGATCTCCGGTAACCATAAACTTGGCATTGCGGCCCATACGAGTCAAAAACATCTTCATTTGAGCGTGGGTAGTGTTTTGTCCTTCATCTAATATAACAAAAGCATTATCCAGTGTTCGTCCGCGCATAAAAGCTAATGGGGCAATTTGAATAGTTCCATTTTCAATATGACTGTTGAGTTTTTCCTGTGGGATCATGTCCCTCAGTGCATCGTAGAGGGGTTGCATGTAGGGATCTATTTTTTCTTTAAGGTCACCCGGAAGGAAGCCCAGGTTCTCCCCTGCCTCCACTGCCGGTCGGGTCAGGATGATTCTTTTGACTTCCTTTTCTTTAAGTGCTCTTACGGCAAGAGCTACTCCAGTATAGGTTTTTCCGGTACCTGCAGGACCTATGGCAAAGATCATATCATTTTTTTTAGCGGCATCTACTAATAAGTGTTGGTTGTAACTTTGGGCTTTGATGACCTTTCCGCCCACACCGTGCAGTATAAAGTTGTCATTGTCCGAACTGGGATCATAGTCTGCCAGGGTACTGGATGTAAAGATACGCTCAATAGTTTCCTCATTAAGTTGGTTGTATTTCCCAAAATGAGAAATCAACATGTCCACTCGTTTTTCAAACTCCTCAAGTATGACCTCTTCACCAAAAGCCTTTAGGGTGCTGCCCCTGGCAACAATCTTCAGTTTGGGAAAATAGTACCTTAATTTTTCAATGTTGATGTTTTGCTGTCCGAAAAATTCCTGAGGATTGACCTCAGAAAGTTCAATTTTTATTTCGTTCAAAGGATAGTCAATTAAAAAAAATTATTTTTGCTTGTAGTTTGTCTCTTTTTCAAAATTAAATAATTTTATCCACTAAGCTCTTATGCCGATAGTAACTTTAATGACCGATTTTGGAAATAAAGATTACGCCGTTGCAGCGGTAAAAGGAGCAATTCTTAGTACGGTAGAAAACCCACAAATTGTAGACATTTCGCACCAAATATCCCCCTACAATCCCACTGAAGCAGCTTACATCCTCAAAAATGCCTACAAAACCTTTCCCAAGGGTAGCATCCACATCATCGGAGTTGAGTCCGAAAAAACTCCAGAAAACGAACACCTGGCCATGTATTTTGATGGACATTATTTTATCGGTGCCGACAACGGTATTTTTGCCATGATTAAAGGAGATCTAAAATCTGATAAAACGGTATTAATTAACATCCACGATAAAATGCCTTCAGCCTTCCCAGTATTAGAGATATTTGTATGGGTTGCGGCCCATATCTCCCGTAAGGGAACTCTAGAAGTAGTTGGCAAAACCGTAGATCAGATCAAAGAAATCAAAGAGTTGCGACCCGTAATCAACCAACAAGGAGATCAAATTATTGGGGCTGTCATTTATGTGGACAATTATGGTAATGTGATCACTAACATCACTAGAAAATTATTCAAGGAAGTCGGAAAATCAAGANCCTTTACCATTTTTGCAAGAAATNTCAAATTCAGAACTGTATACGAAACCTACNGCGACGCCATTGATTTTTCTATCCCCAAAGAAAAAAGAGAAGAAGACGGAAAAAAAATTGCCCTTTTCAANGATGCTGATCATCTCGAATTGGCTATATACAAGAGCAACACCCAAACTGTAGGCAGTGCCCAATCGCTTTTTGGCTTGGAATACAGAGAGTCAATAACCGTTAAATTTGAGTAATATGTGGGCATTGATCAAAAAGGAGTGGTTTGTTTTTTTTAGTACNCCTTTGGGNTACCTCAGCTTNGGGATTTTTCTGACGCTTTCGACACTTTTCCTTTGGTTTTTNGACACCGACTTCAACCTTATTAACGCTGGATTTGCTGATCTAAATCCCTTTTTTATTCTTGCACCCTGGTTTTTTATATTGCTTGTCCCTGCAATCTCTATCAGGAGTTTTACTGATGAAATACGTTTGGGAACTTTGGAATTACTATTAACAAAACCACTAAGCCTTTGGGAAATTATAATAGGAAAATACCTAGCCAATCTGATGCTATTATTAACAGCCTTGCTGCCTACAGTAGTTTATTTTTTTGCCATCAACGCTCTTAAACTCGGAGAGAATGCCATAGATTGGGGTAGTGCTATAACTGCCTATTGGGGCTTGTTTTGTGTAGGATCCAGTTTTGTTACTTTGGGAATTTTATCGGCACTACTAACCAAAAATCAAGCTACNGCTTTTATAATGGCTTTGTTGCTTTGTTTTATCCAGTACTACTTATGGAAAGGCATCGCCGACCTCATGCAAGAACAAAGTCTCTATCGCTTTTTTAATGCTGTAGGTATTTTTGATCATTACCTCAACCTAAGTCAAGGAGTAATCGCACTAAAGGATATGGTCTACTTTATATCTTTCAACTATATTGTACTNTATGTGAGTAAATGGCGCTTGTACAAAATCAAAAATAACNAGGCTTGAAAAATAAAATTCGAGGGTTTAAAAACCTTCTCATACCNNTNCTGCTAATCTTGATTTTTCAAGGCATAGATTACCGTTTGGACATGACCNAAGACCAACGCTACACGCTAAGCACCAACACCACCAGCATGCTAAATACACTGGATAGTCCAATTAAAATCGATATTTTTTTGACGGGTCAACTACCAGCCGATTACCTCCGTTTGCAACGCGAAATTACCACCTTAATCAAGGGAATGGAAGAACATACGGATCAATTGGTAGTCAGTTTTATCAATCCTTTTGAAGGAGCAGAAAGCACTGATAAACTGGTCGAAGAAATGACTCAATATGGATTGCCCCCAGAATACATCCTATCCGACCATAAGCAAGCCCTTGAGCAAACGGTTGTATTTCCCTGGGCCATGGTTAACAATGGAAACAAGACNCTNAGAATTCCCCTTTTGGAAAAGGTCTTGGGAGATAACGAGCAACAAAAAATCAACCGCTCCATAGCCCAATTGGAATTCCACTTTTACGATGCCTTTTTTAAAATCACTCAAAAGCAAAAACCTACCCTTGCNGTTTTAACCTCACACGGCACATCAGCAGCAATTAAGATTGCCGATTTTATGCGCAGTCTACAACCCTACTACCAGTTAGCTTCTTTCGATCTAAAAGCNTTGGAAAACGACCCGGAAAAAACCCTAAAAAACCTTAATCGATTCGAATTGTTGATGGTTTCCAACCCCACAGAGTCATTCAGTGAAATAGAAAAATACCTCTTGGATCAACACCTCATGAACGGTGGAAAACAATGGTGGGCTATCAACTCAATTGCTGTCAATCNAGACAGTTTGTTCAATTCCAGTGGNTCCGCAGTAGCAATAGGACGATCGCTTAATATGGAAAGCGCCTTTTTTAAATACGGTTTTAGGATACAAAAAAACCTGGTCAAAGACCTTTATTGTGCCCCNNTAGTTCTGGCCAGCAGATCTGATNGTGAGGCACAATACTTGCCNTATCCTTGGCCATATTACCCACTNGCAAAACCCATCCAAGAAGGGCTTTTTGGTGAGCTCGCTGGAAATGTATTGATGCCCTTCCCCTCAAGTATNGATACCCTAAAGAATGGATTNGACAAAAAAATACTCATNAGCACCTCNAATTTTTCAAAAATACTACAAACCCCTGCCCNTATTACTCTAAAAGAGGCTTCGGAAAAATTAAACCCCGTTCTGTTCGATCAAAAATCCCAAACACTGGGGGTTTTGCTAAAGGGGGAATTCAACTCAGCCTTCGAAAACAGAATTCCACCTATTAAACTTGAGAATAAAAGGACATCAGGCAAAAGTCAGTTGATGGTTTTTTCTAGTGGCTCACTGGCTGAAAACCAAGTTGATAAAGATAATCCCCTTGAACTAGGATACGACAAGTGGACCAATAATTTTTACTATAATAAAATTTTCCTCCAACAATCTGTTCATTATCTGATGGAAAATCATAAACTGCTTAAACTACAAAATAAAAGCCTAGAACTTCCCCAACTGGATTTCCAAAAAATAAAACTGAAATCAACTTTTTTAAAGACACTAATGTTACTTATTCCATTAATGATTCTATTTTTGATTGGAGGGTTGATTTATCGCAGGAGATTACTGAAATTTAGTAGATAACTTTTAATAACTTCATTTTTTTGGATATTGGCTTCGCTTTATATTTATATAATTTAAGTACAAGCTCATGAAGTTTATAGTTTCCAGTGAATCATTACTCAAAGAACTCCAAATTTTGGGTGGAATTATTAATAATACCAACACCCTTCCTATTTTGGATAATTTTTTATTTCATCTCAACGGAGGCCAACTAATTCTGACAGCTTCTGACCTCGAAACTACTATGTCTGCAACCATTAAAGTTGAGTCACAAGACAGTGGTATGATCGCCTTGCCCGCCCGACTGATTTTGGACACACTGAAGACCTTTCCAGAGCAACCATTGTCTTTTGTCAAAACGGAAAAAAATACTATTGAAATCAGTGCAAATAATGGTAAATATTCTGTAGCCTTTCACAATGGAGAAGATTTTCCAAAAGCAACCCAAATCAAAGACCCGATTAAGACTCAAATCAATGGTAAAATCCTTTCAACAGCGATCAATGCTACCCTATTTGCATCTGGCACTGACGACCTCAGGCCAGTTATGAGTGGGGTGTTTTTTCAATTCAACACTTCTGAATTAACTTTTGTGGCAACTGATGCACACAAACTGGTCAAATACACTCGAACTGACATTCAGGCTGAAAAAAATGCCGAATTCATAATGCCTAAAAAACCACTTCAATTGCTCAAAGGAATACTTCAAGGCGTAGAGGAAGATGTAATAATAGAATATAATGAAACCAATGCTGAATTTAGCTTTGGAAATATTAGAATGACCAGCCGATTGGTAGAAGGAAAATACCCCAACTACGAAGCAGTCATTCCCAAAGAAAATCCCAATGTTATGCAAATTCATCGTGTGGATTTTCTAAATTCCGTCCGAAGGGTTAGTATTTTCTCCAACAAAACCACACACCAGATAAGGCTTAAGGTCGCCGGTGCCAATCTACAAATTTCTGCAGAGGATCTTGACTACAGTAATAAGGCTGAAGAAAGACTGGGGTGCGAGTATTTTGGTGACGATCTACAAATTGGATTCAACTCCAGGTTTTTGATCGAAATGCTCAACAATATTAATTGTGAAGAGATTAAACTATCAATGTCACTGCCCAACCGTGCAGGAATCATTACCCCCATGGATGAGGTTGATGAAGGAGAAAATATCACTATGCTAGTGATGCCTGTTATGCTTAATGAATAACTATTAATTTC
>NZAX01000012.1 GCA_002687665.1 Flavobacteriaceae bacterium | reverse complement strand
GAAATTTTAGTCGAGCAAAGAACTACAGATACTGCTCAGTTTGTAGTGAGGGAGTAGGCCTAAAAAAACAGTTTTTTCACTTTTTCTACAATGGTGGTGGCCAGTTTTACATGGCTCTCCCGGGTCCATCCCGCTACATGAGGACTGAGCAGGACATGGTCTGCCTCCATCAAATATTGAAGTGTGGGGGGAAGTTCCTCTTCATTGAAGGCGGAGGAGAAGGATCGGGTTTCATATTCCAAAACATCCAGTCCGGCGCCTAAGACTTTTTTGGATTTTAGTCCTTCCACAAGATCAACTGTAACCACAGCCGATCCTCTGGCGGTATTCAATAGCCAAAAGGGGTGGGTCATGTCNGCAATAAATTTTTTATCGATCATTCCACGGGTCTGTGGGTTTTGTGGAATATGGAGGCTGATGACTTCNCACNGAGATTGCAGCTTTTCCAAACTGACTTGNCGAGCAAATTGATCCCCCACATTNTCCAAGATGTCATAACAAAGGGTTTTTACCGCGAAGCCNGATATTTTTTTTGCAAAACTTTTTCCAGTATTGCCGTAGCCAATGATGCCCACGGTTCTGCCAGAGAGTTCCCATCCACGGTGNCCTTCCCGGTCCCACNGNCTGGATCGNATGGCGNCATNTCCTGAATTGAGTCGGTTCATCAAGGACAAAAGCATNCCCAAGGCGTGTTCTCCTACTGCATTTCGATTCCCCTCAGGAGCATTTAATAANTGAATGTTTCGAGATTCTGCGGCATTAACATCTATGTTNTCAAGTCCTGCTCCAACACGACCGATGAATTTAAGTTTTTTGGCTCGGGCCAAAAAATCCTCGTCTATGGGGTATTTACTCCGGATNATGAGTCCCTCATATTGATCTATTTTNGCCCTAATTTCTTTAAGTGAATCGTTATAGGCCGCATCATTTTGAAACCCCAAGGCTTGNAGCCCTTTGATTAGGGTGGGGTGGTTTTCCTCTAGGTGTAAAACTTTCATGCNGCGAAATTAGAAGCCCAAAAAGATTTTGGCCATGTAAAAGAAAAGGAAAATACCAAAGATGTCATTGGCAGTGGTGATAAAAGGCCCGGTAGCTATGGCCGGGTCAATACCTCTTTTGTTGAGAATGATGGGAACAAAAGTACCAATCAATGCTGCAATGATGATCACGCCCATCATAGATCCGGCAATGGTGAGGCTGATGATGAGGTCTTGTTGGATGATCATGCCAAAGAGTATGAGGATAACGGAAAGGGCCAAACCATTGATAAGGCTCAATCCAACCTCTTTAAAAAGGAGGTGGATTAGTGAACCTTTAACCACATTGTTGGCCAAACCTTGCACGATGATGGCGGAGGATTGTACTCCTACATTTCCCGCCATGGCTGCAATCAGTGGGGTATAGAAGAANAAGCTTCTTAGTTCGGGCAGTTCCATAACTTGCTCAAAATCCTGGAGGATAAATACACTTCCCAAACCACCTAAGAGTCCNAGAAAAAGCCAGGGCAGTCGAGCCTTGGTNAGTTCTANAATACCGTCGTTGGCTTCTACATCNTTGGAAATTCCCGCCGCCAGTTGGTAATCTTTTTCGGCCTCTTCTTTGATCAGGTCCACGATATCGTCAATGGTGATACGCCCCATGAGTTGTTTTTTGTTGTTGACCACCGGGATGGCTTCCAAATCGTATTTGGACATTATGTTGGCTACTTCCTCTCCTGGTTGATCTANAGTTACAAAATCAACCTTTGGGATGTATATGTCTTTGACGATGGCCCTTGAGTTGGCGGTGATNAGGTCTTTNAGGGAAAGCCGNCCTTTGAGAACGTTTTTTTCATCAACTACATAAATGGAGTGTACTCGTGTCACTTCCTCTGCTTGGGCACGCATGGCATTGAGGCATTTGAGCACGCTGAGCCCTTCTTCTACTTTTACCAATTCTTTGGCCATTAAGCCTCCGGCCGAATCTTCGNTATAGGCGAGCAGTTCGCGTATGTCCTCTACATGCCCTGTGTCATTGATCTGTGACATGACCGGTTCTTGGCGTTCTTCGGGCAATTCACCTATCAGGTCGGCGGCGTCGTCTGTATCGAGTTCTTGGATCTCTTCGGCAATTTCCTTAGCAGAGAGGTTTTCCAATATGCCCTCTCTGATGTCTTCGTCGACTTCTGCCANGGCATCGGCTGTTTTATCACTGTCTAGTAATTTGACCAGATAGGTTGCCTGATCGGTGGAGAGTTCNTNAATGATCTCAGCAATATCAGCGTAGTGNAGGTCTTTAAGGTTTTTTNGCAGTTTTTTGTCTGCGCCATTANCGATCAACTCCTCGATNAACTTTATTCCGTTTTTATTGATTTCATATTTTGGCATTCCCCAATTTTTTTGTCAATTCTATGAACTGGGCCGCAGACAATTTTTCGGGCCGCAGGTCAAAGATACTATCTTCTAAAATAAGTTTAGGAATATTCAGACTTTTGAGGCTGTTTCTCAAGGTTTTTCGGCGTTGTTGAAATCCGGTTTTAACGATTTTAAAGAGTAGTTTTTCATCGAAATTCGTGATCAAATCATTCTTTCTCTGGAGTGAGAGAACCCCCGAATCTACTTTTGGTCGGGGAGAAAACACAGTGGGGGAAATATTGAAGTGGTATTGGGTCTGGTAATAGGCTTGACACAAAACAGAGAGAACGCCATAGGTTTTGGTTCCGGGTTTTTCGCATATCCTTTGTGCTACTTCTTTTTGAAACATGCCACAAAAAAAAGGAATGTGTTGACGGTATTCCAGCGCTTTGAATACGATTTGGCTTGAAATGTTGTAAGGGAAGTTTCCTATAATGCCAAAGTTTTGCCCATCAAAGGTTTTGGAGAGGTCCATTTTAAGAAAATCCTCGTTGAGTGTATTTTTTTGTAACTCAGGATATTTCTGGTTAAGGTAGGTTACGGATTCTGTGTCAATTTCAACCAATTTAAGATTTTTGATTTTTGGGATTAAGAATTGGGTAAGTACACCCATACCGGGGCCTATTTCGAGGATGTTGTCACAGTTTTGATGTTGAAGTAAATATGTAATTTTTTGAGCGATGTTTAGATCAATCAAAAAATGTTGTCCTAATTTTTTTTTAGGAGAAACGGCTTTCATGGATATTTTTTTATGATTTCGAGTTGACTGCTGAAATGGAGCACCGCTTCACCAAAATCCATCTTGATTCGATCTTTTAGAGTTTTGTCTTCGTTATTTAAAAAGTTCTCAAGTGTATTGTGGTCTTTGATTTGATACTGAAGGGCATAGACGGCCTCCTCTGTTGGGCTATTAGTATTGAGCTTCAGAATGGAGGTGCCAATTATTTTTTCAGATTTAGAAATATTATTAAGTTGAAGATCGACCCATTCCAGCCATTGATTTTCGACTTCCGGTGCCACATTGCATGTGACATTATATACTATCATCCGATCAGTTGATTATTTCAAAACCTGTGTATGGAACCAATACTTTTGGCAATTTAATCCCATCGGGGGTCTGATGATTTTCAAGCAAGCCTGCGACCACTCTTGGTAATGCCAGTGAGCTTCCGTTGAGGGTATGAACAGCTTGTTTTTTTCCATTCCTATCTTTGTATCGCAGTTGCAATCGTTCGGACTGAAAGCTTTTGAAGGTAGAAACAGAGCTTATTTCTAACCATCTTTTTTGGGCGGTGGAGTAGACTTCAAAATCGAAGGTCAGTGCGGCGGTAAAACCGAGATCGCCCCCGCAGAGTTTTAATATGCGGTAGGGGAGTTCCAATTCTTCCAAAATACTTTTGACGTGGTCTACCATTTGATCCAATGCTGCTCTTGAATTTTGTGGTTCTTCAAGCCTTACAATTTCTACCTTATCAAATTGATGAAGTCGGTTGAGTCCCCTGACATTGGCACCATAACTTCCAGCTTCTCGCCTGAAACAGGGAGTATATCCGGTCATACAGATGGGCAGGTCTTTGGCCTCTAATAGTTGGTTTCTTAGAAGATTAGTCAAGGGTACCTCGGCTGTGGGGATGAGGTAGAGTCCGTCTTCAGGGACATGATACATCTGACCTTCTTTGTCGGGTAACTGTCCGGTTCCGAATCCTGAATCTTCGTTCACCAAGTGGGGGACTTGAAATTCGGTATAACCGGCAGCGGTATTTTTGTCCAAAAAGTATTGAATAAGAGCCCTCTGGAGTTTGGCACCTTTACCTTTATAAACCGGGAATCCGGCTCCGGTAATTTTACTGCCCAAGTCAAAATCAATCAAATCGTATTGTGCGGCCAATTCCCAGTGTGGAAGTGCATTTTCCTTTAAGTCGGGAATGCTGCCTGCGCTAAATACCTCTTCATTGTCATTCTCCGAGTTCCCCGATGGAACACTTTCATCTGGAATATTAGGAATTTGAGTTCGGATGGACAAAAGGGCCACTTCAACATTTTGAAGTTGCTCTTGNAGNACTTTTCCAGTGGATTTTAAATCGGCTGTTTGCGATTTTAATGCATTGGCTTTTTCTGCTTGTCCTGATTTAAAAAGGGTTCCAATTTCTTTGGCAAGTTGATTGCTTTTGGAAAGGGTTTCNTCTAATTGGCTTTGAAGTGATCTCCTTTTCTGATCTGTTTCAAGCAACTTGTCNACCAGCTCTGGATGCGGGAAATTTCTTTTTGCCAGACCTTCTTTGATTTTTTCGGTATGTTCTCTCAGGTATGAAAGCGGTAACATTAGTTTTTATTTCGGTATAAAGTTAGAAGAAACGAATGGATTAATTCAAATTTAAAGGTATTTTGGAATTAATTTTTGACAGCTTTTTTGGTCGATACTGAGTTGATTTCCCAATCTCTCAAGTGATTCATATTTTTGTTCATCTCTTATTTTTTCCAACAGTTCAATTTTTAATTTATTTCCATAAAGGTCACCTTCAAAATCGAAAAAATAAATTTCGATTTGGGTTTTTTTCCCAGAGACTGTAGGGCGTTTTCCAATATTCATCATTCCAAAATATTTTTTNTTATTCAATTGACTTTGAACGAGGTAAACGCCATTTTTAGGCCTGAGTTTGTGTTTCTCTTTAATGTCTAAATTGGCGGTTGGATAACCNATTTTTCTACCTATTTTGTCCCCTTTGACAATGGATCCATTGAGTGAATAGGGTCTACCTAAATATTGGTTGGTTTTTTTTATCTCTCCTGCCAATATTGTATTTCTCACTTTGGTGGAGCTCACTGCTATGGACGCTATATCTTGAGCTGGAATTTCATCAACCGTAAAATTGTAGTCTAAACCAAAGTGTTTTAGATCCTCAACGNTAGCCTCTCGGTTTCTTCCAAATCTGTGATCGTANCCTATAATTAGCTTGGAAATGTTTAGGCCATTGACCAAAATGTCTCTGGTGAATTCTATGGCTGTCAGCCTAGAAAACTCTTGTGTAAAGGGTTGAACTATTAGTATTTCGACTCCCATTGTTTCCAAAAGTTGTCTCTTTTCCTCCAAAGTATCAATCATTTTAAGTTGGGTGTCTTTTTGCAAAACCATTCTNGGATGAGGAGAAAAGGTTAACACTATGGCACTTANATCCTCACTTTTGGCTTTTGAAACTAAATCACGAATTATTTTTTGATGTCCAATATGAACTCCATCAAATGTTCCAATGGTCACTACTGATGGTTTTTTGGGGGAGTAATTACTAATGTTATGGATGACCTCCATCTTAAAATTTTGATATTTATCAAAAGTACACCTAAAATGCTTCAGGTTTAACATTGTTTTTTTAAATTAAGAAACAAAAAACCTGATTTTGACAATATATCGTTTTTGTCTTTTTTTATTGATGATACTATTCATTGGTTTGTCGGGTGCCAATGCACAGCAATTTTGGTCATTAGCTTCAGATGATCCTGTTGGAAATCTATCAATTTCTGATGATAAAGGAAGCTTTGTAATGGATTTTGATGCAGCCGCATTCCAAAATAAATTGACCAATTTAGAAGGGATCAGTTTTTTGGCAGGTAAAGATCAGGTAAAAATGGTTTTACCAAATGAATACGGAAAAGAGGAAGTGTTTGAACTCGAAAAAACAGACGTGTTATCTCCCAAATTACAAGAAGCATTCCCTGANATTAGAACTTATGTTGGAAGAAGCCAAGAACGCCCTAATATAAANATTAGACTTTCTTACACACCNACAGGAATCAATGCTTGGATACGTTATCCAAGTGGTGAAAGTTGGTTTTTACAGCCTTTAGTAGGGCAAAAAAACCGCTATCTTTCCTACAAACGANCTGTNCAAAGTGCCCCTGANGGNTTTAATTGTTCCACTTCTTTAAAGGACAATTGGAAAGATTTAAACTTGCCTAGTACTGATCAAAAAAGTTTTAGAAAAGTAAATTCTGGAGTTATAAAAACGTTTAGACTGGCGATTTCAACCACGGGAGGCTATACCTCTTTTTGGGGGGACGATGATCCTTCCAATGGAACGAATAAGGAGGATGCTTATGCAGCTGTAGTTAGCACAATTAATAGGGTTAACGAAGTCTTTGAAACAGAATTGGGAATCCATCTGGAATTGGTTACAGGACTTGATTTGATTTTTCCAAATGTTGATACTGATCCTTACACGAGTGACTTAAATACCCAGGCTCAAGAAACTTTGGATGAAATATTTGGAGCTGAGAATTATGATGTGGGCCATCTGTTTGCATATGTCAATAATGGAGGAAACGGGAACGCCGGTACTGTGGGTAGTGTTTGTCAAAATGGGATTAAAGGTGGAGCTTTTAGTGCTCACTCTTTCCAGGGCACCGCTAATGACCCTTATCTAAATGATCATTTTGATATTGACTATGTGACTCATGAAATTGCGCATCAATTTGGAGCCTTTCATACTTTTTCCCACAATAATGAGTTTGAAGGGTTCAGCGCAGAACCCGGAAGCGGTTCAACTATTATGGGGTACGCGGGGATCGTAGGTTTGGACAATGTTCAGCTGCATAGTGACCCTTATTTTCATTATTACAGCATTCAGAACATTAACGACTATACTGATGAAAATACCTGTTATTCATCGGTTACCAATGAAAATCAAATTCCCACTGTCTTTGCTGACAGAGACTATACCCTACCAGTGGGAACAGCCTATGAGCTAAAAGCAGTTGGTTCTGATCCAGATGGGGATCCATTGCATTATTGTTGGGAACAATTGGATACGGGTCAGGTGGATATTTACAATTTCGGGCCATACAATCATTTGGGAGCTCAAGTAAGATCAATGCCGCCTTCAATTAGTCCTATCAGAGTAATTCCCGAAATGAGTGCCGTTCTAGAGGGAAATTTGACTGTTTCCAATCCCCAGATAGCTGGGCAATGGGAAACTGTTTCTTTGGTCGACAGAACAATGACATGGGCTGTTACAGTAAGAGATCGTTTTCCTGNATCCATTGATGGTTCAGGTAGAATGGCTTTCGATATCAAAGCNCTTAAATTCATCTCTGATGCAGGCCCCTTTAAAATGACTTCTCAAAATCATGATGGTATACTTTGGGAAGCAGGAACTAAACAAATTTTGACCTGGGATGTTGCACAAACTGATATGACCCCTATAGATACAAAATTTGTCTCCGTATTTTTATCCACAGACGGGGGAGCTAACTTCGAAACCCGCTTACTTTCCTCCACACCCAACGACGGAGAAGAGGTAATCACAGTTCCAGGAGGGATAAGTTCTGACAAGGTAAGGATCAAAATTGTACCTGACAATTCCATTTATTTTGCTGTCAATTCTCANGATATTGAAATCATATCTGCACCTTTTGTTTTAACCTTCGATAGTTATGACCAGGAGGCTTGTCAAGACGAAGTGACTTTCGCCTTTGAATTTGATGTTTTTTCGGAAGCCGATCAAAGCGTTAGTTTGAGTTTTATCGAACTTCCCTCAGCCCTTTCAGCTCAGTTTTCAAACCCCCAGCTAACTAATGCAGACTCATCAGGAACAATAAATATTTCGGGGTTTAATAACCTTCCTCCGCAGGATTTGGTCCTAACTTTAAGAGCAGAGGGACAGAATCTGACCCGTTCCATCAATTTGGAGTTNAAAATTAGAGAAGATAATTTTCAGGGAATTCAACTGTTGACTCCTTTCAATCCAGAACAAGAACAAAGTAGGACGGTAAGCCTCAGTTGGACTGCTCATCAAAACGCAACTGAATATGGAGTTGAAGTTTCCAAATCAGAAACTTTTTCTAGTTTAACACATTCTAAAACTGTGTTTTCCACATCAACTAGTTTAGTGAATCTGGATTTTAGTAGTGTCTATTTTTGGAGNGTCAAGCCTATTAACAGTTGTGGAGAAGGNGGCTANTCTGANGCTGGAAATTTTAGGACCTATACAGTCAATTGTAAAACCTATAATGTTGAGGAATTGCCTGTTCAAATTAAAGATGCTATGGGAAGCATAGTGAAAACCACGGATGTGAATCTAGATATATACGATCAGGCAATAGTCCAAGATCTTGATGTTAATTTAACTATAGATCATGGTTATATTGGGGACATCTCTCTATATTTAGTTGCTCCCGACAACACTAGAATCAAATTAGCCCAAAATTTAGGTGATAATCAGAATGACTATATAGATACTGTATTTGATCAAGAGTCCCCTAACCCAATTGTTTTTGCAGTGCCCCCTTTTACAGGNAGGTATAGACCCCAAGGAGATCTATCAGTGTTGAACGGTAAAAATTTAAAAGGCAGATGGAAACTTGAGGTTCAGGACCAATATGATGATTCTATTGAAGGTTTTGTGAATACATTCTCTATCACTGTTTGTTATAGAGGTAATGTTGTTTTGGATACTGACAATGATGGTGTATCTGATAACTTTGATAATTGCCCTAGCATTCCAAATGCAGATCAATCCGATTCTAATGGTGACGGCCTGGGAGATGTATGTGATCTATACTCAAACGATAATTTTAGTTTGAAGAAGTCAAATCCAACCTGTAGTGAAAAAAATAATGGTTTCATTTCTATATCAGCTATTGCATTTTTTGATTATCAACTCATCTTAAACGGACCCAATGGTTTGAGAATTGAAGAATCATTTTCAAATCAAAATGAGTTGAAAATTCCCAATCTAGCTAAGGGAAATTACTCAATTTGCGTTCGCTCCCCCAGCAATACAGATTTTGAAAGGTGTTATACTACGGAATTGTTNGATCCAGATCCACTCGGCCTTACTACACAAATTAACGAAGTTGATTTGACGGTAACTGTAGAATTATCAGGTGGAGAAAATTATCACCTACGTCTCAATGGTAATGATTATAATTTTAAGACGGGAAGGCATCGCNTAGCCTTAAGGGCTGGCCTTAACAGGCTTGAAGTTACCTCAGATTTCAGTTGTCAGGGTAGGTTGATCAGGGAAATATATGTGGCTAAAGATTCTAGCGTCTATCCGAATCCTACCTCAGANATAGTTAATATATCCATAGGAGGACAAGCTTTAAAAGCGAATATTTTATTATTCAATTTAGANGGAAATCTTTTATTCAGTAAAGAAGTTATTCTAAATCCATTAAAAAGAAGCTATCAAATTCCAGTAGATCATTTTCCTCCAGGATTATACTTTATTCGCGTGATTTCCGGGGAGAGAATAGAAAATTTAAAACTNTTGAAGCGNTGATGAAAAGGTATATGTTTTTGTTNGTATTGTTGTCGGTGGGATGCAAGAAAGAAGTCATCCCAGACCCTAAGCCAGCCATTTTGATCGGTCCNGTGAATAATGATAAATGCAATACGGCAATAGTTTTGAATAACCAAAAGAGTCAAGTTAACTTTAGTTGGCAAGAAGCCGATCATACTGACGAATATGAGTTGGTGGTCAGAGACATTTTAACCAATGTGGACCAAAAAAAACGCACAATACGCTTTTCTTCAACTGTTGTTTTGGATAGGGGAAAACAATATTCTTGGTGGGTCAACTCTCAGTCTGAACAAACAGAGAACATAACCAAAAGNGAAGTTTGGACTTTTTATTTGGAGGGGCTCTCANCCAGCAGTTATTTCCCTTTTCCAGCAAAACTTTTGAGTCCGGAAAACAATTCACAGATCAGCATAGAGAATGGTGCTTTTACTCTTAGATGGGAGGCGGTTGATTTAGATAACGATATAGAAAGTTATGATGTTTATTTAGGAGATGACCCTGATGATTTAAAGGTAGTCGCAGANAATATAACGACGAATAGCTTTTCTGCTAATTTGAACCATGATCAATATTATTACTGGAAAGTTACTACAATAGATAAGCAGGAAAATGTTTCCCATTCTTCAGTAGGAGTTTTCAGGACCTCTCCTTAGGAGCTTTGGTGTTGAATTTACTCATGGTTCTTTCCAAGCCAAATTGGGTGAAAGAAATAATAATATCTATGCATTGGGGTAGTTTTTTGTTGACTATTTCTGTTTCTTTTTTGGTGAATTTACCCAANACAAAGTTTACCTGATTGAATNTTTTTTCTTCACTTTTGATTCCAAAACGTAGTCTGGAATAATAAGTGGTATTAAGTTGGGATTCGACATCTTTAAGGCCATTATGACCCCCATCCCTACCCTTTCCTTTAAGTCGCAGCAAAGAAAACGGAAGGTGAAGATCGTCTGTGACGATTAGGATGTTTTGTAGTGCTATTTTTTCCTTCAAAGCCCAATACCTGACCGATTTTCCACTTCGATTCATTAATGTTGAAGGTTTTAGGAGAATGATTTTTTTGCCCTTGTGGTTAAAACTTCCCATTGCGCCCAATTTCAGATCGGTCATTTGAACCTCAAAACTGTTTGCCAAGAAGTCAATTACCTCGAAACCTATGTTATGTCGCGTCTTGAGGTATTCATTTCCAACATTTCCTAAACCTACAATCAAGTATTTAGTCATGTCAATGGGTTTTGCACTACCAAAAAGCCACTTGAATAGCATATCATAAAATTAAAAAAAGCATCTAGTCTAGAGATGCTTTTTAGTGTAATTGATTGAGATTATTTATTCTTCTCCAGAACTGCTTTTTTCTCCCTCAGCTGAAGCTTCTGTCTCTTCAGTAGTTTCTTCTCCTTCTTCTTGTTCTTCTAAGTCCTCTTCAAGGCTCATAGAGGCTCTAGAGATTCTTACTTTACATACCACTGTATTATCAGGATGGAGAATGGTGAAATCTTCGCTATCCAAATCAGCAGTTGAAATTTTATCCCCCAGATTGAGTGAGGAAATGTTAACAGTAATAAAATCAGGTAAATTTTTGGGAAGTGCTCTTACCTTGAGTTTACGTTTGCTGACGATCAAGGTACCTCCCTCAAGCATTACTCCTGGTGCAGAACCCTCCATGACAACCGGTATTTCCATGTTCACCTCTTTGTCTTCAGACAGCTGATAGAAATCAACATGCAAAATTTTATCGCTAACTGGGTGAAATTGAATATCTTGTAAGATTGCATTTATTTTTTTATCTCCATTGAAGTCCAGTAGAACAGTGTGCGCATTTGGTGTATAGACTAATTTGCTGAAATCAAGTTCATTTGCGGAAAAATGTAGTGGATTTTCTCCTCCATACAATACGCAGGGAACTTTATCAGCATTACGTAGGGCTTTGGTTGCGACCTTGCCTACGCTTTCTCTTTTAGATCCTTTAATAGTAATTGATTTCATGAAATTGAATTTTACATAACAAATTTTGAACTTATTGACTGATTGTAATGTACATTTTTCATTACCTCAGCAAATAATGGGGCGCAAGATAATACTTTTACTTTAGGGTGACTAACTTTTGGAGGAATAGAATCAGTAACTATCAATTCTTCGAGCTGGGAGCCCTCAATTTTTTCATAGGCATTACCTGAAAGCAATGCGTGGGTGCATATGGCACGAACAGATATCGCACCGCGTTTTTTCATCAAATCAGCAGCATTAGTTAGAGTTCCAGCCGTATCAACCATGTCATCTACCAGGACCACATTTTTGCCTTCAACGTTTCCTATGAGTTCCATGTGGGAAATTATATTGGCTTTTTCTCTTTGCTTGTAACAGATCACGACATCACTACTAAGAAATTTTGAATAGGCATATGCACGTTTAGAGCCCCCCATATCGGGTGAGGCAATCGTTAAATCAGAGAGTTTTAATGAATTTATATAGGGGAGGAAAATTGTTGAGGCAAATAGGTGATCCACAGGTTTTTCAAAAAACCCTTGGATTTGATCTGCATGTAAGTCCATGGTGATGATTCGCGTGGCTCCTGCTGACTCTAGTAGTTTTGCAATCAATTTTGCCCCAATAGGAACTCTAGGCTTGTCTTTTCGGTCTTGCCTTGCCCAACCAAAATAAGGCATAACTGCAGTAATATGTCGTGCCGAAGCACGTTTTGCAGCATCAAGCATCAAGAGCATTTCCATCAAGTTTTCGGAGGAAGGGTGGGTAGAACCTACAATAAAAATCCTTGCCCCTCGAACAGATTCTTCAAATGAAGGTTGAAACTCACCGTCGCTATAACTTGAAAAGTTGACCTTTCCAATTTCAATTCCAAAATGATCAGCAATTGCTTTACCTAGGTTTACACTTTGTCTACAAGTGAAAATTTTTGCGGTAGTTTCCATAAGAAATAGATATACGCAAATTTAAAAATAAAATAATGCTTTACCTTATTAGTAATTTTTTAATTAAGGCTGAATTATTTTTTTATTTTTGTGCCCTGATTAAATCCTCAAATCAAATTGCCTCGGTGGCGGAACTGGTAGACGCGCTGGATTCAAAATCCAGTTCTTTCGGGAGTGTGGGTTCGATTCCCACCCGAGGTACAAACCGTTTATTATTTTATGTGATGGGTTCCTTTTTCTAAATCACAAATAACACATCATTTATTTATATTTTAACTCCAAAGTTTTTTGATTTCCGAAGCCTTTTAAAACCAAAATATCTTTGTAAAATTCAATTATTCCATAGGAGCTGACCATAGTGTCTACCATTCCAAATATGGTGATGTAGTGGATTCCGTTTTTGAAATCATATCCTCCAGAATGATTATGGCCATTTACAAACGCTACAACATTGGAGCTATGCTCGATGATGTCTATAATTTCATGATTATTCCACAAATTATGAGGATTGTCATTAGGTCTTATGGGCATATGAGAAAAAAGAATAACTTTTTGACCTAATATATCTGCATTTTCTAATTCTTGTTTTAGCCAATTTTGTTGTGCTTTTCCAATTGCACTATTCCAATCATAACTATTTGACTGGCCTTTGGTATTTTGAAAATATAAATCTATCTCTTGGATTTTGAGATCATGCAACGAGTTGGAAAAGTAGGCAATATCTGTTGCGTCTAATACAATAAACCTCCAACCTTTCTTAGAGTAGGAGTAATAGTAATCGGGCATTGATAAGCGGTCAAGAATATCTTTTAAATGAATGGAATCAACAGCAAACTCATGATTTCCCAAAAGGTGGTAGTTATTGATATTAGGATTAAGTTTGTCATACAAGGGTAGAATCGCGTCGTAACTTTCCCATTTATCATTTATAATGTCTCCTAGATTTTGAACTAAATCAACTTTATTGAAATTAAAGGTGTCAATTGCCTCCTGGAGTTTCCAAAGGCTCTCTCTATAATTCCGTTTGCCGGAGGGTGGTTGGTTAGCATATTGCGGATCAGCAACCAGGCCAACTTTTAGGAATGGTTCTTTGTTGGAACAAGACCCCAGCATTAATTTCAGTGTTATCAGTATTAAAAGGTGTTTTTTCATTGAAGAATTTACTTTTAGCCACTAATTTTTTAAATCAAACTGGGTTAAAACAGCCCGATGATCGGAATTAAAAAAGCCGTCTTCAGGGTCTTCCATCACAATTTTAGAGTACAGTGTTTTTAAATTTCCCCCTTTATAATAAATGAAATCAATACGATCTGATATAATATCCCTTGGGGAAAGATAGCCCCATGTTCCTTCCAAAGTTTGTCTTGGGTCGGGATGGGCTTTCCTGAAAGAATCTGTGTAATTGTATTCAAGCATTAACTTGCTTACTGGCCATTGAACCACTTTTCCATAGTGAAATTTCTGGGTACTTTCGACCCAGTCCAAGTGAGAGGGTGAATTAAAATCCCCTCCAATAACAACTGGTATTTTCAATTTTTTTTCCAAGCTATCTACCACCTTCATAATTGAAGTTATTTCTTTTAATCTTGTCGGTCCCTCATTAGCAATTAGAGAATCCGGATTCAATTTTTTAATGTCCTCAAATGAATCAGGAAGATAGTGCAACCAGATATTGACAAACAATAATCTTTGCCCATCTATATCAATGACTGCCCCATGAGCATTAAAAGGTTTAAAAATTTCTAATGAATCAATGATTGGGTATTTACTGTGCATGGACAAATTGGAACTTGCTCGAATTGAATGGGTATATCCTGCATTTTTAGCAATTTCCATTCCACAGCAATAGGTTTCTTGCATCAAAAGAATATCTGCCTTTTCTTTAAGGAGTACATTGTAAACATTAATTGTATTGGCGGTGTCTTTTTTAAACCCAACGGCTTTATTACCATGAAGTCCCCCGTGCCATATGTTCCAAGTCATTACCTTGATGGATTTATTTTTTGGGTTTAAACAACTAATTACCGTCAATGATATTAAAACCAATAAGAATATTTTTTTGCAGTACATTTAATTTTCAGACAATTAAACACAATCTAATATAAATATTGCTTTATCTTATTATAAAACAAAGTATAATATTAATCTTTATGTCAAACCCTATTTTCGTATGCTCCACAAATTCACTACTTAAAAGTTTCTATTAAGTTAATCTTCAATAGCGTGTGGAATTAAATTTTGATCAACGAGTATTTATCCTCAGTATAGGATCCATAATCAAAAAAACGAAAACTGATCTCGGAATTACTATGATCAAGGAGTCTAAAGGTGTAAATTTGTGGGATGTTTTTTAATATGTAAGGTTGTTGTTATCTAAATGTATCTTTGAAATATGAAGCGAAGAAAAGCGATTCAAACAATTACCCTTGGCGTTGGTGGGTTCGGTCTATTAAACTATTGTAAATCTAGTCCCAAAGCTTACCATATACTGGAGGAAAAAAATCAAAAACTTGTAGCCCTTCTAACTGAAGCCATTTTACCTGCCAAAAGTGAAGAATTTCCCACTCCAGAGTCTCGAATGGAATTTATTTTAAATCAAATTGGTGGAAACATGAGTGAGGAAGATTTTGAGGGTTATAAACAGGGACTTGATACCTTCCAAGGACTAGTGGAGCGGACTTTTTTAAAACCCTATGAGGCATTGGATTATGATATTCAAAACTATACAATTCAAAGGGCTTTGGGTCATCCTGGTGAGTTAGGGTACTTTATGCGTAAAAATCGTCAGTGGTCTTTACGCCATTTTATGACCTCTGAACGTTACATGACTGAGTACCTCAATTACGAATTTATCCCCAACCGATATTTGGGCTGTGTTTCTGCTTAAATAATAAAGAAGATGATGAAACAAAATGAATTTGATACTATAGTTATTGGAGCGGGGATGTCCGGGGGTTGGGCAGCCAAAGAATTTTCTGAGCAGGGTTTTAATACCCTATTGATTGAACGTGGGAGGAATGTAAAACATATAAAGGATTATCCTACCACTAATATGTTACCCTGGGAGTTTAAGTTCAGGGGTGATGTTCCTGCCAAGGTCCGAGATGAAAATCCCATCGCTAACAGTTGCTATGCTTTTGGAGAAGACTCCATGCACTTTTTTGTTAAGGACAAGGAGCATCCTTACATACAAACCAAGCCTTTTCAGTGGATTCGGGGCTATCAGGTGGGAGGTAAGTCGATCATGTGGGCCAGACAGGTACAACGATGGAGTAATATGGATTTTGAAGGCCCTGCCCGTGACGGTTTTGCTGTGGATTGGCCCATCCGATACAAAGATATTGACCCCTGGTACACTTATGTTGAAAAATTTGTAGGGGTGAGTGGCAACAAAGACGGTTTAGACATACTACCCGATGGAGATTTTCTAAGACCCTTTGGGAATAATTGTGTGGAAGATTACTTCGGTAAGGAGATGAAAAAACACTATAAGGATCGTCATGTGATTTATGGTAGATGTGCCCACCTTACCGAGACCAAGCCGATTTATGTGAAGCAGGGCAGAGGACTTTGTGGCAGCAGAAATGTTTGTCAAAGAGGCTGTCCTTTTGGAGGCTATTTTAATGCGAATTCTACCTTGATTCCTTGGGCTATGAAGACAGGGAANTTGACGCTTAAAACNGATAGTGTTGTNCACTCAATCATATACGATCAGGATAAGAAAAAAGCNGTGGGTGTTAGGATTGTTGATGCCCATACCAAATCAACAAAGGAATATTTTGCCAAAATTATTTTCTTAAACGCCTCCACCCTTAACACCAATTTGATTTTGTTGAATTCGACCTCAGGTAGATTTCCCAATGGTTTGGGTAATGACAATGGTCTGCTAGGTAAATACATTGCATTTCATAATTACAGGGGTGTTATCACTGCTACCCACGAGGGACATAAAGATCGAAGAATAGATGGGCAAAAACCCACTTCTGCCTACCTGCCTCGCTTTAGAAATGTGTACCGACAGGAAACAGATTTTTTAAGGGGTTATGCCGCAGGTTTTGGAGCCACTAAGAAAATGGATTATGACGATACCCCGATAGGAAAGGACCTTTTCAAAAATCTCCTTAATGTCAAAGAAACCGACGTGTGGAGTGTCAACTCTCATATGATGGGAGAGACCATACCCAAGGAAAGTAATAAGGTCAGCCTCCATGAAAATTTGGTCGATCCATGGGGAATACCCCAGCTAAAGGTAGATGTTGATTATGACGAAAATGACGAAAAAATGTTACAGGATTTCTTTGAGGAATTTTCAGAGATGTATACAAAAGCTGGTTTTACCAATATTAAAACCACTGATAATCAACGCAAGCCAGGAAATGACATTCATGAAATGGGTGGAGTTCGCATGGGGCATGATGCTCAAACCTCTTTACTAAATAAATGGAACCAAATGCACCATTGTAAAAATGTTTTCGTAACGGATGGTGCTTGTATGACTTCCACTTCAACTCAAAATCCCTCCCTCACCTTTATGGCTTTGACGGCCAGAGCTGCCAATCATGCCATTGAGGAAATGAAAAAAGGAAACATTTAAATGTCTTTTACACATCGGAAACCGGTGTGTTGTGACCCGGTATCGGGAGAAGATTTCATCTTGGAAGCAACCCGATAGCCCGAGCAATAGTTGTCGTTGCATAAAAAAGACCCGCCTCGTATAATTCTTTGAGGGATATAGGGATTGTAGGGGTCGTAACTCTTCTCAGGCCCTTTAGGATTGGTTGATGTTTTTCCCTTTAAGGTTTTATAATAATCGTAGTGATACCAATCCAAACACCACTCCCATACGTTTCCTGCCATATCATATAAACCGTATCCGTTGGATTCGAATGACTTGACTGGAGCTGTGTAAAAGAATAGGTCTTTGTTGGTGTTTTCGTAGGGAAATGAACCATCCCAACTGTTTGCCTTTACAGAACCGGTTGTGATTTCTTCATCTCCCCAGGGGTATTTTTTGTCTTTGAGTCCTCCACGAGCTGCCCATTCCCATTCAGCCTCCGTAGGAAGTCTTTTACCTGCCCATTTTGCGTATGCATTGGCATCTTCCCATGAAACGTGAACCACAGGGTGATCTTCTTTGCCTTGGATTGAACTGCCTTTTCCACGCGGTTGCCTCCAACTGGCCTTAGGTTTCCATTCCCACCAGGCAGCATAATTATTTAGGTCAACTGGACCGTTAGTGGATTTAAAAGTTAGCGAGGAGGCCTGTAACAGAGAATCGTGAGGTTTTGGAGTTCCGGGGGGAAGTTGTTTTTTCATTTCTTCCCAGTCTACAGGTTTTTCGGCAGTGGTGACATATCCTGTGGCTTCTACAAAAGCAGCAAATTGGGCATTTGTAACCTCCGTTTGGTCGATCCAAAAGCCATCAACTTTTACAGGGTGAATCGGGCTCTCGTCCGGGCGTGCCTGAGGACCTTCACTGCCCATCATAAAACTACCTTCAGGAATCCAAACCATCCCCATGGGGTGTTCTTGCAGGGGTTTTTCTTTTATGGGTTTTGGGACATTAGAATTGCAACTCAAATACAGTGTTGAAATGCAAAATAATATTGTGACAGTGGTTATGGACTTCATATTTCTATTATGCGTAAACAAATATGCTAAAATTAAAGATTAACACCTATATTTGCGGTGTTTAATCTTCGAGAGAAAATGGAACTCAACCATAAGAAAATATTCTTTTCTTCATTTTTGACCGCTGTCTTAATGTTCCCTTATTTAGGCTCCTTTTCCCACCTATTTGAAGATCATGATCACAAAACTTGTGAAATTTCAGAGACTCATTTTCATGAACTTGAATTGGATTGTGACATACTGGATTATCAATTTGCTTCCAGCATAGAAATATCACCCTTTAAATATGGTGTTTTTGTTTATTCATTTCACCAAAAAAAACTCCCTTTTTTCAATCAGGGAGAATCCTTTTCTATTGATATACATGATACACTTCGCGGTCCACCGAGGGTGTAATTTTTTCGAAAATTTTTTTAATGACCCAACAGGGTCAGTTACAAACTGTATCGTTTAAAATTACTATTATGTTAAAAAATATCTATATAAAACCAATTATTACCCTATTTCTATTTATTTTGATTTTTGCTTGCTCTAAAGATGAAGATCCTGAACCTGCTCATGAGCATGAACTTATTACTTTGGTTACTTTAGAGGTAACTAAAGTCGGATCATCTGAAACCGTCAAATATAATTTTGAAGTTGAGGGTCATGACCACGCACATGATGAAGACGATCATGACGATGAAGACGATCATGATGATCATGAAGGAGAGCATATGGAGATTGAATTAGAAGCTAATTCTAGTTACAACATCTCAATGTTTATATATAATGATTCAGATCCAAATAATATTGAAAATATTACACTAGAGATCATTGAGGAAGTTGATGAGCATCAAGTATTTTATGCGATAACTGACGAGCTTAGTGGTTTCTCTATTGCATCTGCCTCTGATGATACTAAAGATAGCAGTGGTAATCCACTGTTTATTAAAACCACTTGGACAACAACTGGAGAAACCTCTGGTGATGTTGTTGGATACCTTATCCACGAACCCACCTCAAAAACTGGGAGCACAAGAACTGATTTTGGAGGTTCAACAGATTTTGAAATTGAGTTTGAGGTACATGTTGAAGAATGAGTTTTTTAAGTTTTTTTGCAAAGTTATTTAACTTAAATTCTCATAACTGCAGATGTAAAGGTTGCTGTAATAAACAAAAAAAAGCGGTCAGCTTAACATTGTTGGCCGCTTCTTTTTGTTATTGCCAAGAGTGTGATTTGGAATTTGAAGGGCAAATTTTAGACTTACACGATAACTCTCCAATAAGTCAAGCAGCCATTCAAGTTGTTGATAGTGACCAAACAGTATATTCAGATTTTGACGGTTTTTTCAAACTTAAAAACCAATGTTCAGGAAAGATTAATTTAAAAATTTCGCATCTCAATTGTAAGGATCTATTTCAGGAGCTTAATTTAAATAAATCAGTCTTTAAAAAAATTTTTCTGGAGCACCACATTGAATCTTTAAATGAGGTAATTGTTGAAGACAGTAAAATTAGAGAACTTTCCTCCTCTGCTAAGACTTACTCACTTTCTGAGCTACAAAAAGATATATACAGTGGAAGGGGTTTGGCGAAAGCTTTAGAGCAAATCAGTGGAGTAAATATCTTGACTACAGGTAATGGAATATCTAAACCGATGATTCATGGAATGTTTGGGAGTCGAGTAGGGATAATTTATGATGGTGTGCAGATAGAAAATCAACAATGGGGGCAAGATCATGCTCCCAATATTGACCAAAATGCTTACGAAGAAATCAGATTAGTTAAAGGAGCAGGAATATTAAAGTATTCTGGTGATACTCCTGGGGGTGTTGTAGTTTTAGAAAATAAGCTTCCAGCGATTAATGACTCTTTATACGGAAAATCAATTTTAAATGGGTTTACTAATGGACGCGGTTTAAATATTATTAGTTCTTGGACAAAATCCTACAGTAATGGAAACTATTTTAAAGCTCAAGGGACAATTAAAAGAAATGGTGATTTTTCGGCGCCAAATTATTTGCTTTCTAACACTGGCACCAATGAAAACAATATTTCCTTTTCGATGGGAAAAAACAAAATTCTTAGCCAATGGAAAACAAATTTTAGTTTTTTCAGTCAAGAAATAGGTATTCTCAGAAGCTCCCATGTAGGAAACACGAATGATTTGGTTTATGCAATTGAGTTAGCTAGACCAACAATTATTGAACCCTTTAACCATAAAGTAAATCCTCCTAAACAGGTAAATAAACATCATACTGCAAATATTCAATATTCTAAAAGAAATAGTTCAAATGGCAAATTAAANGCTAAATACAGTTGGCAAAGAAATAACAGAAAGGAGTATGATGTGAGAAGAGGGGATTTAAAAAATAAGCCTGCACTTGATCTTACTCTGAATACTCACGATTTACTCTCTAATTTTCAATGGGAGAAATCAAATTGGTCNCTAGACTCGGGAGTTTTTTTCCAAATTCAAGACAATTATTCCAATCCAGACACAGGAACAAGAAGATTAATCCCTGATTATCTTAAAACAGAATTAGGAACATATTTTACTGCCAGTTTTATCCCATCGAATAATTTGGGTCTGGCATTTGGATTACGTTTTGGTCATCAAAACAANCACGTAAAGAAGTACTACAAAAATAANCGTTGGAAAGAAGAAAATTATCAAGAAAAGCTTGGTTNTTTTGTAATAAAGGAAGTCCTNAGTCAAAAGTTGGTGGAGCAAAGGTTGATTTTCAATAANCTATCTTTAAACACAGGNGTAAANNTTTCTATATTNGANANGTTNAAANTAAGNTTAAATTTGTTTCATACCGAGCGTGCTCCTGATATTGCAGAAATGTTTAGTGATGGACTTCATCATTCATTAGCAACGATCGAATATGGTAACCCTTTTTTAAAAAGTGAAACTACCCAAAAATTTGTTTTAAACTTTGAAAAAGATATTGGAAATTTCAGATTCAATTTCAGTCCCCATTATACCAATGGTCAAAATTATATTATTATCGAGCCTAGCGGAATTGAGTACTCAATTAGAGGTGCCTTTCCAGTTTGGGAGTATAGAGCTGTAAGTTCAGCAATTAGAGGATTTGATTTTGACTTCTCCATAGATTTAAACAAAAATTTTAAATTTAGAAGTAGTTCTTCTTGGATTGAAGGATTTGAAAGAAAAAGTAAGTCACCTTTAATTAATATACCCCCTTTTACATCAAATAATAATATTCAATTTTCAATCCCTAAATTCAAATCATTTTCAATAGCTGTTTCTAATAAAATTACTTTAAGTCAAAATCAATTCCCAAATCATAATTTTGAAACTTCTGTTGTTGAAAATGGAAAAAGAATTAACAAGGTTGTTGATATTAGTTCACCTCCAGATGCATATAATCTTCTTGGAATGGAGTTTCATTGGGGGCCTTATTCGTTTTTCTCTGATAAAGTAAGTATATCTCTTATCTTTGATAATATATTAGATAAAAATTACAGAAATTACCTCAATCGATTGAGGTTTTACGCAGACGAAATAGGAAGAAATGTAATGTTACAAATCAAGATAAATCACTGAATATTTTGAAGGGCTATTTTTCACTAATTTTGATTTTCTTATTTGCTACTTCAGTATTACACGCTCAGCTATATAGAGACGAATACATTGAACCAATTAGTGATCCCTCAGCCCAAGGACAAAGGTTTTTTGTAGAGGATTTGTTGGATATTGCAGGCTATGTCCCCGAAAAAATTGATATATATCAAACCTTGCCTAATAATGCGCGTGTATTCAGGATAAAATTAGACAGTATAAATGGTGGTTTTGTTTTTGTACGTTGGGACAAAGCTAAAAAAGAAAACTATGTTGCTAATAAAATGATTGATCCAGGGGTTTACTACAATCTAAAGGCGGCTAAAGAAATAATGAGAAAACAAACTGATAAGGCAACTTTTTCTACGGAAGATGTAGCCCTTCAAGCTCCAGATCAAGAACAAATTAATAGCGCTGACCTTAAAGAAATGAGGGCTGAATTTGATCTTAAAAATGAGGAAAAAAGATTGGAAGAGGAGGAAGAATTAGCTAAACAAAATTCTAAGAGAGAACGGAAACAAAGAAGGAAGGAGAAAAAAGAGACTGACTAACGGTTTACAGTCAACGTGTTTCCTTCTATCATCGTAGTATAGCAAATTAATTTTAAACCAGATCCTGAACAATCGTCATTAAATGACCTATTGTGATTACCACAAGTAAATTTTGAATTGCTATGACTCCATTGATCGTTAGCTCCTGCATGTGGACATACATTGCTAAAAGCTCTTATTTCAGTGTCACTGATTCTTAATAAAAGCAT
>NZAX01000001.1 GCA_002687665.1 Flavobacteriaceae bacterium | reverse complement strand
TAAAGATTCAAAAAAACCCATTAGTAACCAATAAAGGTATCGAAGCCCTTCAAAAATTGGAACACCTAACCGAGCTAAATCTCTATGGCACTCGAGTCAGTAATAATACTTTGATCACTTTAGGACAAATGAAGGGTCTTAAAAAATTATTTGTTTGGAATACAAGCATAACCGACAAAGCCATTGCTGATTTTAAAGCCCTCAATCCTGATATAGAAGTTATTGCTGGATTTTAGCTATTGAAGTTTTAACAGGTCGTCCTCCTCCTTTTTATCCTCAGCTTTAGAAGGTTCTATCTCTTCTACCTTACGGAGTTTGGACAACATCATACGGGTACGGGTGGTCACCATTTTTTCTATCTCGTTGTCAGCCTCTTTGATCTTGCGCTGGGCCTTTTCTAGGACGGTACCAAAGGAAGAAAACTCTTTTTTAACACTAGCCAAAACATCCCAGACCTCACTGCTACGTTTCTGAATCGCTAGGGTCTTAAAGCCCATTTGTAAACTGTTGAGCATGGCCGCCAAAGTAGTGGGACCAGTCAGAATGATCTTGTATTCTCTTTGCAATTGGGCGATCACCTTTGGATGTCGAGTCACCTCAGCATACAAGCCCTCAAAAGGCAAAAACATAATACCAAAATCCGTAGTATGGGGTGGATCGATATACCTTTGGGAAATGTCTTTGGCGAATTTCTTTACAGTATTGAGTAAGGCAGCCAAAGAGACTTCTATCGCCTCTGGATCACCCGCCTCATAGGCTAATTGCAAACGAGTGTAATCTTCTTGAGGAAACTTGGCATCTACAGGCAAGTAAACCGGACGATTACTGTGGCTTTTCCCTGGAAGTTTGATAGCGTATTCCACCAGTGCATCGGATCCTTTTTTAGTTTTTACATTGGCATCGTATTGCTCAGGAGCGAGAATTTGCTCCAAAATATTGCCTAACTGTATCTCACCCAAAACTCCACTTGTTTTGACATTGCTCAATACCTTCTTAAGGTCACCAACCCCAGCAGCTAAGGTCTGCATTTCTCCTAGTCCCTTTTGCACCCTTAATAACTGCTGGGTGACCACTTCAAAAGATTTACCCAAACGCTCCTCCAATGTCTTGTGGAGTTTTTCATCCACAGTTTCACGCATCTTTTCCAGCTTTAACTCAGTCGATTTTACCAATTCATCTTGCTTTTGATTAAGACGTTCAAAATTTTGCTTTTGCAACTCGTTAAAGGCTGTTACATTTTTGGAAAAGGCTTCCTGAAAATCCTTGAGGGTATTGCGCAATTCCTCCCTATCCTCCTTGGCTTTTTTTGCCAATACTTCGTTGAGTCGTTCCATACTTTGTGTGATCTCCAAACGGGTTTCCCTCAGGTTTTTCGAGAGTTCGTCCCTGTTTTGGTATAATTCCTTTTTGATCAACTCCCGCAGTTCAACTGATAATCCATTGCTTCCCTGTTTTTTGAAATACAAAAACAAAAGCACCCCAAAAGTCAAAAATGATAAAGTCAATAGTACGATTTCCATTCAAAGGATTTCTTGCAAATTAAAAAGAAAAGCAGAAGATGATAGATATTGGTGTAAAAATTAATAAACAAAAACAAGTAGATCCTAAGATCAGTTTAATTGCCTAATCAATCCTTCCTGAGCAGCAGATGCTACCAACAAACCTTCACGGTCAAAGATAGAACCTCTTGAAAATCCACGAGAGTTTGAAGCGCTAGGGCTGTCCATAGCATAGAGAAGCCATTGGTCTAGAGAAAAGGGCCGATGGAACCACATCGCATGGTCTAAACTGGTGTAAAAAGTTGGGCCTTGGCTAAGTTCCTTTTTATGTGGTAAGGTAGCTGTGCGCAATAGACCGTAGTCAGAGATATAAGCCAACAACTGATGTTGAAGAGCTATTTCAAAAGGGGTGGACTCTTTGGAACGAAACCAATAGTTACTCTCCGCTGGAGCATTAACATCATCCCTCAAACTTAACTTTTCTACAGGTCTGAATTCTATCACCTCAGGTTTGATTTTTTTAAAACGTTCAAATACTTCAGGGTCTGTTTTTTGCATTTCCAATTGCTCCAGATCACTCAACAATTTTTCTGGAGGTATATAATTGGGCATGAAGTTTTGGTGGTCAACTCCTTGTTGAAGCAATTGAAAAGAAGCAGACATATTAAAGATTGCTCGTCTTTCCTGGAATGCAACTACCCTTCGAGTTGTAAAACTTTTACCGTCTCTAATAATGTCCACCTCATATGAAATTGGTAAATCTAAATTTCCCCCCAATATAAAATAACCGTGGAGCGAGTGGGCAAACCGATCATCAGGGACGGTCTGATAAGCCGCATTTAGGGACTGTGCCAATACCTGTCCACCAAAAACGCGACCCCAAGACGTTTGGAAATTTTGTCCTTCAAAGGTGTTTTTACCTGTTTTCTCTAAAGTGATTAAGTTGATTAAATCTTGAATATGATTCATCCTGTAGTTTTATGTAATTTTTAGTAAGTTAGGTCAAAATTAATAATCCCCTCCTGCATTGCTGTTTTGAACAGACAAATTCCAATCTCGGTAAAGTCTCTGCAAAGCCTCTAATTTTTCAGGTTGCAAAGTTGACAAATCGTTTTCTTCTGTAGCATCTTGTCCCAAATCGTAAAGTTGTTGTACTCCGTGAGAAATTCCATACAACTTATGGTCGTTGTCAATTAAAGCAAATTGTTTGTTGAATTGAAAGGCCAAAGGTTTTGTTCTTTTTTGTTTTTGTTTGGTCCAATAGGGTATTAGGTTTTCCCCATCATAGGGTCGTTGGTATTTTTCTGAATCAATTCCCAAAATATTAGCAATTGTAGGAAAGTAATCAGAGGTAAAGCATGGAACATCGACTTTAGTTCCAGAGGGTATTTTAGCTGGCCATTCTATGATTCCAGGTACTCTTATCCCTCCCTCTAGTAAACTTCTTTTTCTTCCACTTAAGCCATTAGTAAAACCTTGTGCCCTTCCAAATGGGATGTTTTTGTCTCTTACTTCTTTTGATGTTTCAGGACCATTGTCGGAAGTATAAAAGATCAAAGTATTGTAGGCCACCCCCAAACTTTTAAGTTGGTTCCTCAAACGTCCTACCTGCTCGTCAAGGGCAGAAATAACTCCATAATAATGTTGTTGATCCTCGCTTAGCTGGGAATAAAGAGATTTATATTTCTCTCCTGTTAATACTGGTAAATGTGGAGCATGAAACCAAATGATAGACAAAAAAGGTTGATTTAGTTTCACAGATTCCTCTATAAAAGGGATCACCCGATCCATTATAACCCTGGAGTCGTCACCATCGAGATTTTTGGTTACCCGCTTTCCCGCACCTGTCCAGTAGTAAGTGCCAAAAGGTCCTCCCTCTGAGAGGGTTACTTTAACATCCTCTGCCGTCTTGGGTGGTGTGATCATGGGGTCCCAAGTTGGAACTTTCGATTCGGTAACGAAACTTACATCAAAACCGTGATCCCAGGGCGGGGCGTAATGGATGTCGTTTTCTTTTTTACCACCTCGATTGGCATCGAGAATGTCCCTGGTGAGAGTTCCCAAATGCCATTTACCAAAATGCCCCGTACGATAGCCTTTTTCTTTAACCATCTCAGCTAGAGTGATTTCCTGAGCTTTAACATGCCCACAGTTGGCACTGCAAATACCCATTCTGGCTGGATGCCTTCCAGTCATGACACTAGCTCGTGTTGGAGAACAAACCGAACCTGCTGAATAGAAACGTTTAAAAACAGCCCCATTTTGGGCCATAGCATCAAGATGAGGAGTCTTCAAGTGTGGATGTCCGTTATAACCTACATCTCCCCATCCCTGATCATCAGCCATGATCAAAATGATATTAGGGGACTGTTCCTGCTGGCAAGCCAGAGTTAATAATGATATATATAAAATACTCAAAAAAGCTTTCATCTTAATGACAAATTTTTATAAAAAACCCTTTTAACCAGACAGGTAAAAGGGTTGATTTTGGGCTTATTATGGGGATTTATCGGTTGACATAGCTATCGATAAACTGCTTGTCTAGAGCATCAGAATCGCCATATTTTTCTCTCATTTCGTCATATCTTTTGTGCATCATTTCCTGGATCTCTGCATAAGCAGGTTCATTATAAATATTATTCATTTCAGCAGGATCTTTTTCCAAGTCGTACATTTCCCATACGTCGATATCATAATAAAAATGGATGAGTTTATAGCGGTCGGTTCTGACTCCATTGTGTCGTTTAACCATATGAACTGATGGATATTCATAATAGGTATAATAAATGGCATCACGCCATTCACTGTTTTCCTTACTGACAACTTTTCTAAAAGATTCCCCCTGCATCTCTTTAGGTATGGCTACCCCGGCATAGTCCAAAAAGGTAGGGGCGAAATCAAGGTTTTGAATCATTTGATTAATCTGAGTACCAGGCTTAATTTCTTTTGGATATCGCATCAAAATCGGAGTTCTAAGGGATTCCTCATACATGAATCTTTTATCAAACCAACCGTGTTCTCCCAAGTAGAAGCCTTGGTCTGAAGTGTAAACAACAATCGTGTTTTCTGCCAAACCGGTTTCATCAAGGTAATTAAGTACTTCACCAACTCCATCATCAACGGATTGGATAGTTCGAAGGTAATCCTTAAGGTAACGGTTGAATTTCCATAGAGCTAAATCTTTACCCTCTAATTTTGAGGCTTTCATAGCCTCGTTTTTAGGGGTGTAGGCATTAAGCCACGCTGCTTTTTGTTTTGGGGTATAGCGTTCGAGTTCTTTGTTAAATCGGGTCTCTCTGCCGTATGGGTCGATTAGAAATTTAAAATCATGTCCCCAGCGACCGTGTCCGCCTTTGCCATGTGCGGCGGCAATTTGCTCTTCGGTAGCAGCTATTAGCATCTCTTGAGCTGCTGCGGCAGGACGGTCTTTATAGTCATCGAAGAAGTTTTCTGGAAAATCAAAAGTTTTATCATCAAAAAGGGTCAAATACTTTTCTTCAGACTGCCAATTTCTATGTGGAGCTTTTTGGTGATACAATAGCAGAAAGGGCTTGTTTTTATCTCTTTTGTTTTTAAGCCAATCCAAACTCAATTGGGTGGTGATTGAGGTAACATAACCCTGTATCCGTTCTTTAACCCCATTGATTATAAAATCAGGGTTGTAATAGTGCCCCTGACCAGGTAATACAGCAGAGTAATCAAAACCTTGAGGCAATCCTCTGAGGTGAATTTTACCGACCATAGCAGTCTGGTAGCCGGCACCTTGAAGGTCTTTGGCAAAGTTAGGTTGCTCCCAATTAAAGTCTTGGATATTGTCAACCTTTCCATTTATAAAGCTGTGTTTTCCTGTAAGCATTACTGCCCTACTGGGAGCACAAATCGAATTGGTCACAAAACCTTTGTTAAACAGAGCACCCTCTTGTGCAATTCGGTCAATGTTGGGGGTGTTGTTCAAACCATGCCCGTAAGCACTAACCGCTTGAAAAGCGTGATCATCGGACATGATAAACACAATGTTAGGTGGTTGCGATTTATTTTGCTCACATGAATAAAGAAATGGCAAAATAAAAACGAAAAGAATTAATTTTTTCACAAGTTTAAGTTTTAATGATTTAGTTGATGTTTAATTGTTTCTGCTGGCAGACAGGCAGGTTTTTATTTAAAATTTATCTTGGCCATATCAAATCTATCTTTGAGAGTTTCGTTGAGATGGTTTTCTTAAATCCTCTACAAATTATAAAAATTTCAATTAATGAATTGGATTATTTTGTTGGATATAAAATATTAAATTGGATTTTAAAATTTAATCAGCTGACTATGAGAAAAAAAATAAAATGGGGGATTGCAGGTTTGGGAAATATTGCCAAAAAATTTGCCGGGGATTTAAAGCTTGTAGCTCAAGCTGAGTTGGTCGGTGTAGCTTCTAAAGATCGTGATAGGGCAATTGCTTTTCAGGAAGAATTTGACGGAAAAAAAGCTTATGATAATTATGACGATTTATATCGTGATCCCGAAATTGAGGTCGTTTATATTGCCAGCCTCAACCAGGATCACAAAGAGATGACCATAGCGGCTCTACAAGCCGGAAAAGGGGTTTTGTGTGAAAAACCCTTGGGACTCAATACGGGAGAAATACAAGCTATGATCGCAATGGCCCAAAAACAAAATTGTTTTTTAATGGAGGCTCTGTGGTCGCGCTTTAATCCAGCCATACAAAAAGCAAAACAATGGATCAAAGAGGGGCAGATTGGTGATCCAAAGTTTCTGTATGCCGANTTTTCTTTTTATNGTCTTAATCTGGATCCCTTNCATCGNTTAATGGANCCTAAAAAAGGAGGAGGGGTTTTACTAGACTTGGGAGTATACCCACTTTTTCTTGCCTATTTCGTTTTGGGTAGACCAAAAAATATAGTTGCACAATCCATCTCTGCAAAAACGGGAGTAGATGTTCAGACCTCAATGATACTACAATACGAAAATGCCCAAGCGCTGCTATACTGTGGTGTTGCCAATGAAAGTGACAACCACGCCAAGATAGGAGGAACAAAAGGTGAAATATTACTCCATGGCTTTTGGCATAATGCCCAAAAAGTGCAGTTGACCAAGTCTGAGGCAATAACCCAAGAGGATTTTTCTTCACTTGGTATCGGTTATGTTCCAGAAATTGAAGAGGTCAACCGATGTATCGCCTCTGGGAAAAAAGAAAGTGAGTTGTGGAGCCATAAGGATGCCCTTGAATTGGGGAGGATGGTTGAACAAGTCTTCGAAAAAATAAAGGAGAAATAGTCGCTATCTTACCAAAAAAGATTTGCTGTAGGTTTTCTCACCGTTGGCGGTAATTTTGTAAAAATACTGACCTGGGGGAAGGCGTCGGGCAGCGGCATCTATCAAAGAGAGTTTGTGCTTGCCGGAGTTTAAATCAGAACTAATGGTATTTCCAACCTTTCTTCCCAGTACATCAAAGACATTAATTTCGACTTTAGAGGATTGGTTGAGGGTCAGATATAAACTCACCCCTTGATCTTGATTTACAGCTGCATGTAAGGGAAGCAGCGGATCATCAGTCCTGTTAAGTTTTTCCGACCCGTCACATCCCAATCCGAGTCCCAAAATGTCTGGCTTAGGGCCAATAATGGCATTACTTACATCGACTTCATCTGCACACAACCAATCGGTGAGGACAGAAGCATATACAGCCCTAAAATCTATGCTGCTAGCCATATTGCCTTTTTCGTCTAATGTTCTCAAACTAGGGTGATTACCGATAAAACCATTACCGTTTAGAGCAGGACCAAAAAGCATTATGGGTGCCGCAGAACCGTGGTCGGTACCACTGGAACCATTTTCGGCAACCCTACGACCAAACTCAGAAAAAGTCATTGATAGAACTTTATCAGCTACTCCATAATCACCTAAATCTTGATAAAAGACTTGAATTGCCTTGGTAAGTCTTGTCATTAAAGCCTCATGTCGTTCAGGTTGGTTGGCATGGGTGTCAAAACCACCCAATGATACCATGTAGACTTTTGTTCCCAAATTGCCTTTGATAAAACGGGAAACTAAACTCATCTGTAAATCGAAATTATCATTATTGTATGCATCGAATGCTTTAGAGTTTTCGTAAGCCTTATTGATCACAGAGGCATAACGGAAGGTGGTATTTGAAGCTTCTCTGAGAAAAGAAACCTGTTGACCGTGAAGATTTTCACCACTATTATGATTGTCGAATAGAGTTCCATTTTCAGCCACTCTTTTGAGACGTTGTGGGCTTGATACCGAAAAAGAATAAGTGGTGAGGTCTCCATCAAAAATCATATTTCCACCACCGCTGATTTGAATGGCCAAGGGCTTTTCAGGCGGGTTATTCATATAATCCATATACTTCCCTTCGTAATATCTACCCATCCATCCGGAGGTGATTTCACTATCGGGAGTGGTTGTTGCCCAAATTTCGGAGGATTTGAAATGTGATAAATTTTGATTTTCATAGCCTACCCCATGAATGACCTTCATTGCCCCCTCCTTCCATAAAGGATCTATATTCTCCATAAAATTTGGCATTGCAAATTCATCATTTAGTTTGGTGAGTTGATTTTGAGGAATGTGAATTTTCGGACGCTTGTTGGCGTAAAGATCAAAGTCGTATAGAGGAACAATGGTGTTGAGTCCATCATTTCCTCCTTTGAGTCGAATGAGGACCAAAATACGATCAGAGTAGGCATCAGAAAGGGCTTGATTCAAAATCGGAGATTCAACTACGGAAAGGGTACTGTTTCCAAATGAAATAGCCCCTGCCCCAGCAATGCCGAGTGTCCTCAAAAAACCGCGTCGATCCCAGTACGCATGATCAAGATCATGGGAGTTCATATATAGTTCATTTGGCTCGTAGTCCTTCATATCTATTTCAGTTGAAATTCAGGTAGGGTTATCATAAAACGCATCAGATCGTATACCTGTTTGGGAACGCTATTGCTTTTCAAAGACCAGGTGCCGTCCTCAAAATAATTTTCTGGAACTTCACCAATGAATACATTAATAGCATCTGCCATTTCCTCCTCTTTTATCTCACAGGGACAAAACATAAAGTCTTTGAGTTGAATGATGATGGATCTTAAATCGGTTTCATCACTTCCGACCAGGGATTGTATAAAAGTTTTGAACTGATTTTTATTTTTTTTCCAGTATCTGATCAATAAATAATCAGCAAATTCCCATCGTTTGGGTAGGGTTTCGGAATTGATCCAATCGTGATTACCTTGCCACCCCGCCACATCGACAGGTGAAAAAATTTCTTGCCCCATGTCCCTGCACTTGTTTCTAAAATTCAATTCCAAATCTACATTGTCCTGATATTCAAAAGAAAGAGATTGATGCAATCCCAACATCATATCAATAGGGCTTTTTATCATTACATTATTATTGACAGGGTCAAAAAAGTGTTCACTTTTAAATAATTGTTTCAGGACAGGTTTTAACTCAAATTCATTTTGTTTGAAGGTTTCAGCCATTGCCGAAACGGTACTTGAATCGATTTGTGGGCTGACAAAATAACGATAGATCTTGGTACAGATAAAATCGGCGATAAGGTCTTTTTTATCCCGAAAGAGAATGTCAATTACATCATTGTAACCCCAATTACCAGTTTGTCCAAAAATGGTTTTTTTTCCTTTGTCAAAGGTATTTTCATTGAATTCTATTACTCCCAAATTGGTTTTAAAACGGTTGTATCCTGTAAGAGCTCTAGCAGTCTCGGTAATGTCTTCCTGGGAATATCCATTACCTTCACCTAGAGTAAATAACTCATACAATTCACGGGCATAATTTTCATTGGGGTTGTTTTTTTTGTTTTCATAACCGTTGAGATATCGCAACATGGCAGGAGATAATCCTATCTCAGAAACAAAAGTTTTAAAATTTCCCAAAGCATGGGTTTGGATCAGGGCATAATATTGGTAAAGGTAAGCTGGTTGGTTCACGTCTTTGTATTCTACAACAAAATGGTTGCTCCAAAAGAGCGTAAGACGTTCTCTAAAGCCATTGTTAATGATGTCAGTAAAAGCTTGTTTCTGCCAAATAGTATGATAATAGTTTTTATTCTTTCCAGAGTTATTGAATTGCTTATTGTCCCAAAGACTCCACTCTGGTGCCTTAGTCACACTCATACTTGATGCTTCATCTACAATATCATCAATTAGAGCTCCAGGGCTGGAATTCAAGTATAGGTTGATTTCGGATATAGAGCATCCAAAACCTAAACGCCTTGCAACCAAATTGATTTGCTTTGCGTTCCAGGGATTATTTTTATTAGGTAAAAAAGACTTCAATTTACTTGAATAAATTTTAAATGATACATTTTAAGTTTAAAGTAATTCTTTTATCAATCAAATAAAATCATCTACATTTTTATACGCATCAATTACAGCAATTTCAC
>NZAX01000011.1 GCA_002687665.1 Flavobacteriaceae bacterium | reverse complement strand
TGAAGTAAATCATTGTATAAAGAAGTTTTAGGTGAATCCATTTGAAAATCCTCAACAATCATAATGCTCTTTTGCTTTGCTTTAATACTCAATGCAGATTTTCTTGCAAGTCTCTTAACTTTTTTATTGACTTTCTGGTTGTAGTCTCTTGGAACAGGGCCAAATATTCTGCCTCCTCCGCGAAAGATAGGATTCTTAATACTTCCTGCTCGAGCGGTACCTGTTCCCTTTTGCTTTTTGATTTTACGGGTACTACCCACAACTTCAGACCTTTCCTTAGTCTTGTGAGTTCCTTGTCGTTTGTTAGCCAAATGTTGTTTCACATCCAAATATATGGCATGATTATTAGGATCAATGCCAAAAACCTGAGGATTCAACTTGACCTTTCTGCCGGTCTCTTTCCCTTTATTATTAAGTACCGATAATTCCATTATTTCTGAACAATTACATATGAATTTTTGTGACCCGGAACACAGCCTTTGACCACCAAAAGATTCTTTTCAGTGACAACCTTAACAACAGAAAGATTTTGCACTTTAACTTTTTCATTTCCAGTCTGACCAGCCATGCGCATACCCTTGAATACACGTGCGGGATAAGAGGCTGCACCGATAGAACCCGGTGCTCTCAAACGGTTGTGCTGACCGTGTGTAGCCTGACCAACCCCGGCAAATCCATGACGCTTCACGACCCCTTGGAATCCTTTTCCTTTGGATGTACCTGATACATCGACAAATTCCCCTTCTTTAAAATGATCAACAGTTATTGTATCTCCTAATTTGAATTCTTCTTCAAAGTTCCGGAATTCGACGAGCTTTTTCTTGGGAGTAGTATTTGATTTCTTGAAATGCCCTTTTGCAGCATTTGTGACCTTTCTTTCCGGCTTGTCATCGAAACCCAGTTGAAGCGCATCATACCCATCAACAGCTTTGGTTCTGACTTGGGTAACCACACATGGTCCAACCTCTAATACCGTACAAGGTACGTTTTTCCCTTTTTCGTTAAAGAGACTGGTCATGCCGATTTTTCTTCCTATTAACCCAGACATTTATTTATTGTTTAATAATTATACTTTTATTTCTACTTCCACGCCACTGGGTAATTCTAACTTCATCAAAGCATCAATAGTTTTTGATGAGGAACTATAAATGTCCAGCAATCGCTTGTATGAATGTAACTTGAATTGTTCTCTAGATTTTTTATTTACGTGTGGAGAACGCAATACTGTAAAAATTTTCTTGTGTGTAGGCAAAGGAATAGGACCTGTCACCACAGCACCAGTAGTTTTAACAGTCTTTACAATTTTATCTGCAGACTTGTCCACCAAGTTGTGGTCATAGGATTTTAATTTTATTCTGATTTTTTGGCTCATTATTTAAGCTTTATGAATTATTCCCTTTAATTTCAGCGATAACACCTTCAGAAATGTTAGTCGGTGTCTCCGCATAGTGATCAAATTCCATAGTTGAGGTAGCACGACCTGAAGAGAGAGTTCTCAAAGAAGTTACATATCCAAACATTTCAGACAATGGGACTTCTGCCTTAACGACTTTTGATCCAGCTCTGTCATCCATAGAGTTTACTTGTCCTCTTCGTCGGTTTAAATCTCCTACTATGTCTCCCATGTTTTCCTCAGGAGTTAGAACTTCGAGCTTCATAATGGGTTCCATGATTACAGCTCGAGCAGCTCTTGCTGACTCTTTAAATCCTAGTTTTGCTGCAAGTTCAAAAGAGAGAGAATCAGAATCCACTGGGTGGAAAGATCCATCCTTCAGAGTTACTTTCATAGAATCCACTTCAAACCCTGCTAAAGGCCCGTTTTTCATAGAATCTCTAAATCCCTTCTCCACAGAGGGAATGTATTCTTTAGGGATATTACCCCCTTTAATTTCATTGATAAACTCTAATCCTACTTTTCCTTCCTCCGCAGGTTCAAGTGTAAATACGATATCTGCGAATTTACCACGGCCACCAGTTTGTTTTTTGTATACCTCACGATGATCAGCCACGGCCGTAAGTGCTTCTTTGTATTCCACTTGAGGTTCTCCTTGGTTAACCTCCACCTTGAACTCTCGTCTCAAACGGTCAATGATAATGTCCAAATGCAATTCTCCCATTCCAGAGATCACGGTCTGACCAGAGGACTCATCAGTTTTTACTTGGAAAGTGGGATCTTCTTCAGCCAATTTAGCCAATGACATTCCAAGCTTATCTATATCAGCTTTGGTTTTTGGCTCAACAGCAATACCTATCACAGGATCAGGGAAGTCCATACTTTCAAGTATGATAGGAGATTTCTCAGCGGAAAGAGTATCCCCTGTTTTAATATCTTTGAATCCAACTGCAGCACCAATGTCACCTGCCTCAATAAAATCAATAGCATTTTGTTTGTTGGAATGCATTTGATAGATGCGGGAAATTCGCTCTTTTTTATCAGTACGGTTATTTAACACATAAGATCCAGCATCAAGCCTTCCTGAATAGGCTCTAAAAAACGCCAGACGCCCCACATAAGGGTCGGTAGCAATTTTGAATGCCAGGGCTGCAAATGGCTCACTGACCAAAGGTTTTCTGGTTATTTCATTACCTTTGACAGGATCTGTACCCACAATACCCTCTTTGTCTTCAGGAGAAGGCAAATATCGGCATACAGCATCCAACAAAAACTGCACCCCTTTATTTTTGAATGAAGAACCACAAATCATAGGAATTATACTCATTTCTTGAGTTGCTGCCCTTAGGGCATTATGAACTTCATCCTCAGTGATAGAATCTGGATCTTCAAAATATTTTTCTAAGAGGTTTTCATCATATTCAGCGACAGCCTCAATCAACTGTCCTCTAAGTGAGTCTGCTTCATCTTTTAAATCCTCTGGAATATCAATAACGTCAAAAGTTGATCCAAAGTTATCATCGTGCCAAACAATAGCTCGGTTTTTCACCAGATCAACGATCCCTTTAAAATCTTCCTCGTCTCCAATATTCAATACAATTGGAACTGCATTAGACTTGAGCATATCTTTGACTTGCTGACAAACGTTTAGAAAGTTAGATCCTTGTCTATCCATTTTGTTTACAAACCCAATTCGAGGTACTTTGTAATTATCCGCTAAACGCCAATTAGTCTCTGACTGTGGTTCAACACCATCAACCGCAGAAAATAAAAAAACCAATCCATCCAGTACTCGGAGTGATCGGTTTACCTCAACCGTGAAATCGACGTGACCGGGGGTATCAATTATATTAAAGTGATAGCTTTTTGCGTCTGCTGTGGGTTTGCCTTGTTCAGTTGGAAATTCCCAAGTACAAGTCGTAGCAGCAGATGTGATGGTGATCCCTCTTTCTTGTTCTTGCTCCATCCAGTCCATTGTGGCCGCACCGTCATGCACTTCTCCAATTTTGTGACTCACACCAGTGTAAAACAGTATCCTTTCAGTGGTAGTTGTTTTTCCTGCATCAATGTGGGCAGCGATACCTATGTTTCGAGTATATTTTAAGTCCCTTGACATTATTGATTAAAATCTAAAGTGTGAGAATGCTTTATTGGCCTCGGCCATTTTGTGGGTGTCCACTCTTTTTTTCACAGCAGCGCCTTCTTCTTTTGCTGCAGCTAGAACCTCTTGGGCAAGACGGAGTGCCATCGATTTTTCATTTCGCTTGCGAGCAGCAGTAATTAACCACTTCATAGCAAGGGAAACTTTTCGATCAGGGCGAATTTGCATTGGTATTTGAAAAGTAGCACCTCCTACCCTTCTACTCCTAACCTCGACGTGAGGCATTACATTGGACAAGGCATCTTTCCACAATTCCAAAGATGTTTTATCTTCATCTTGATTCCGCTCTTCTACAATTTCTATGGCATCATAAAAAATATTGAATGCTGTAGATTTTTTGCCATCCCACATCAACATATTTACGAAACGAGTGACCAATTGGTCATTGAATTTAGGATCAGGCAGCAGGGGGCGTTTCTTTGCTTGTCTTTTTCTCATAATTAGTAGTTAGGGAATTAAGGCTATTTTTTAGGTCTTTTTGCACCGTATTTGGAACGGCGTTGAAGGCGACCTTCAACACCAGCGGTGTCTAATGCCCCTCTTACAATGTGATATCGAACTCCAGGTAAATCCTTTACTCTTCCACCACGAACCAATACTATCGAGTGCTCTTGGAGATTGTGTCCTTCTCCGGGTATGTATGCGTTGACCTCTTTCCCATTAGTTAAACGAACCCTAGCAACTTTGCGCATTGCTGAGTTTGGCTTTTTGGGGGTAGTGGTGTATACTCTGGTACAAACACCACGTCTTTGTGGACACGAATCCAAAGCCGCCGATTTACTCTTCTTGTTGATGGTGACTCTTCCTTTTCTTACTAATTGTGCTATAGTTGGCATAATTTTTATAAAACCCCATTTTATGGGCGTGCAAATGTATAGATTATTTTTTTTCTATTCAAACCCTTAGCTCGCAAATTTTGTAGTTTATATAAAAAAATTGTCAAACCAAATTTTGGTCTAATGTAAGTATTAAGTCCCAAAATAACTTAACACAATAATTTTCCAACTTGTAAAATGTTTAAATCCAAATTATTTTAATATTTAGATGTGTTTTGATTTATTTCCGGTTAACTAACTATGATTTAATTTAGAAGGGGTTAAATTAAATAGATATTCTTATCTTTGGGACCCATTAAAATTCTCAGTTACACTAGTTCTTAAAGAGTATTAATAAATTTGTTAACCATATTTATGAAATATTTATTGACATGCCTGATTTTGGCTTTATTAGCCCCATTTACAATCCAAGGCCAACAAAACATCCTTGTCAGCGGAATCATATATGACGAATATGGAATGCCTTTACCAGGCGCAACGGTTATAGAAGTAGGTACTGTCAATGGTGTATCCACTGATTTTGACGGAAACTACACGATCGAAGTTTCAGAAGGAGCTACTTTAGAATACAGCTATGTAGGCTATAAAGCTCAGACTGCATTGGCTGATTCTGAAACCCCTCTAAATATTACTCTGTTGCCCGCTAATGAATTGGAAGAAGTAGTTGTGGTGGCATATGGAAGCCAGTCCAAACAATCCATTGTAGGATCTGTTGCAGTGATCTCCGAGAGTGACATACAAGCCCAACCAGCTACCACAATCACTCAGGCTATTCAAGGAAGTGTACCTGGGATAAATATCGTTAATACCGGAGGAGTTCCAGGAACCAACCCCACTATAAGGATCAGAGGGGTAGGCTCAATTAATGCCTCTGCTGCACCTCTTATAATAGTTGACGGTGCCCCATTTAATGGTAATCTCAACAGTATTGCTCAAGAACAAGTGGCCTCCATATCTGTACTTAAAGACGCCTCATCAACTTCACTGTATGGTTCTCGTGGAGCAAATGGTGTAATTATTGTAAATACCAAGTCGGGAACCAGAGAAACACCAACAAGAATTTCATTAAATACTGTTTATGGAAATTCAAATATGGCCACTCCCATGCATGATCTTTTAGGGATTGAAGAATATACTCGATTCTTTTGGGAAGCATTTAAAAATAAGGAAATGTATACCAATGGCCTGACGGCTGAAGCAGCAGGTTCAGCCGCCTCCTCAAACTTAATTGATGCACTTGCTTATAATCCCTTTGGAATAGAGCAGCCTATTGATGCACAAGGAAATCTTAATGCCACTGCAGCCTGGGACACTAATTGGAAAGACGCTATATTGAATAAAAACGCCTACAAAAAACAACACGGTTTATCCATTTCGGGAGGAAGTGAAAAAACTTCTTTTTATTTAGGGTCTAACTACCTCAAAGAAGAAGGTCAAGTAAAAACAACCTATTTTGAAAGATTTGCCACCCGAATTAATTTAGATACAGAAGTAAACGACTACATAAAATCTGGACTTAATGTCTCCTATTCCACTTCAAAACAAAATGCACCCAACCAATCCGGAACAAGTTTTTCCAACTCCATTCAATGGATATATACTATACCAAGTTATTATCCTCTTTACCGAAGAGAGGCTGACGGGACACTTTATAAAGATGCTGGAGGTTTGACTCAATTCGATTATGGTAACAACAATAGTCAAATCGTCAATGGTGTCAGACCTGCTTTATCCAATGAAAATGGATTGGGAGCCGTAATGAACAATGAAATATTAAAAACCAGGACTTATGCCTCAATGAATGGTTATCTAAAAATCAAACTTCTTCCCGAGTTGAATTTTAAGTCAAATATCTTTTATGAAAGAGCTATCCTCGACGATTACAGATACACCCACAATAAATTTGGTGCTGCTTCCTCGGTTCAAGGAAGAGTATCTCAAGACCGTAATTATTTTACTACATTAAACGCCATTCAAACACTCAATTACAGTAATACTTTTGAGTTGCATACCCTAAAAGCAGACGCCATATTTGAATCATACCAATTGGAACAAGATCTCTTAAATGCTCAGGGGACAGGTTATTTACCTAATGTAAAAGTATTGAATGGAAGTACCGTACCTGAAAGTGTTGGCGGAGCAATCAATAAGGAACGCATTCTTAGTGCCATTTCCCGTTTCAGTTACAACTACGATAATAAGTATTTTGCTGAAGTTTCCTTTAGGAGAGATGGGTCTACCAAGTTTTCAAAAGATACGCGATGGGGTAATTTTTATTCCTATGGTGGGTCTTGGATAATCTCAAATGAGCCATTTACAGATGAAATTACTTGGTTGGATTACTTTAAATTAAAATTTTCATATGGTGAATTGGGAAATAATAGAAGCATCGGATTTTTCCCCTATCTTCAAGTTTTTGATACTGGTTACAACCAATTGGATAATACTGGGGTGATCTCCTCTCAGTTTGTAGATCCAAATTTAACATGGGAAAAAACTGCCTTACTAAATTTTGGAACTGAGTTCACACTTATTGAGGGCAAGCTTCAAGGAAGCATCGAATACTACAGTAAAGAATCCATAGACCTGATTTATGACAAACCTTTGGCACTATCAACGGGTAATGAATCCATAAAAACCAATATCGGAGCGATAAAAAATTCAGGAATCGAATTTTCCTTCAATTCAATGGTTGTAAAAAAAGACGATTTTACAGTTGACCTGGGCATTAATTTTTCCTTTGACAAAAATGAAATCAGTGAGCTTACCCAAGACGAATTCATCTCTGGAACCAAAAAATGGAAAGTTGGGAAATCTCTTTACGAATTCTTTATCAGACAGTCTGCCGGTGTAGATCCCGAAGACGGTTATCAAATGTGGTACAAAGATGAATTATCAGCTGAGGGTGAGCCCACAGGTAAGCGAGTTACTACAAAGGACTATTCAGAGGCGACCAGATATTATATGAATAAATCTTCCCTGCCCAAAGTGGTTGGAGGTTTCAATACCAATGTTTCCTTCAAAAACTTTGACATGAGTATTTTGATGAATTTTAGTTTTGGATCCTACCTATATGACAGTGTATATGCAAGCCTAATGAACGGTTTTGAATCTCCTGGCAGAAATGGACATCCAAACTTAAAAAATAGATGGCAGAATCCTGGGGACAAGACCGATGTACCTCTATTTCTGAATGAACAAAACGATTTTAATGCTACCTCCTCTAGGTTTTTATTTAAAAATAACTACCTCAGAGTGAGAGGACTCAACTTAGGATACACTTTTGAAGAAAACTGGATGGAAAATTATCAAATCCAGGGCTTGAGGGTCTATTTACAAGGAGACAATTTATTTACCTTTCAATCTCACAAGGGAATTGATCCCGAACAAGCACTCTCAGGTTTAACAAACAATAGATCACACCAAATGAAAACGATTTCCCTAGGGGTTAATCTTCAATTGTAAAATTTTGACAATGAAAAAACTTCAAGCTAAACTCTTATTGCTATGTCTTATATTCTTTTCAGGATGTGAAAAAGGTTATTTGGACGAACCCAAACCCACCGAATCTGTAAATTCATCAGTGATTTTTGAATCCGCAGATGGCGCAAAAGCCTTCATGTCAGGTATTCTTAGAACAAGTCGAAGCCAATTTACTAGAACAGACGCCGGAGGTTTATACTCCATGTATTTTGCCAGAGTTGTTAAAGGTAATGACTTAATCATGGGATTCCAATGGTACCTTTTTGATTATGAAAATGACAATAGAGAGCCCACTTATACTCGAACTGTATTTAGCTGGGAGTTTCCCTACTACATGATCAATCAATTGAATCAATTCATTATGGGAATCAACAGCAGTGCTACCTTATCAGAAATTGAAAAAGACGGGTTTTTAGGTCAAGCCTACACCATGCGTGCATTTTATTATTTTCAACTCGCCATGGAGTTCCAACACACCTATGCTTATGACCTTACGCTCCCTGCCCCTCCTATTTACTCTGAGCCAGCCATTGAGGGAAAAGGTATGTCAACTTTGGGTGAACTTTACGATTTTATAATTGCTGATCTCAATGCTGCGGTTCAAACTACTCCTGAAGAAAGAACCAACAAATCATACGTAAACCGGAATGTTGCTTATGCCATCATGGCAAGGGTCCAGCTGGTTATGGGCAACTGGCAAGAGGCAGCCAATGCTGCTGCAATTGCAAGGCAAGGCTATCCGCTGAATCCCAATCAATATCCTATGGGTTTTGACGACATGAATGCCAGTGAATGGATTTGGGCCATGCCACAACGTGCAGACCAAACCAATTATTTCTATATTGCACCCCATGCCTTTACAGACAATATAAATGACGGATATGGATTGGCTTTCTGGAATAAAGATTTTGTATCTCTTTTCAGTTCCTCAGATGTTAGAAATACCTTTTTCGATCTATATGGTCTGGGGAACAGCAATCAGTATTATGCTCGGGCCTCCTATAAATTTACTTTTGATTTCACTTCAGACATACCGATCATAAGATCTCCAGAAATGATGTTGATCGAAATCGAAGCGAATGCACGATTAGGAAAAGAAAGTGAAGCCAGCACTATGTTGTTTTCATTACAACAAAACAGAGATCCAGATGCAGTAGCTTCAGGAAATACTGGAAACGCTTTAATTGAGGAAATTCTGATTGAGAGAAGAAAGGAATTATATGGTGAAATTGGGGTAGAGTGGTTTGACGCTAAACGACTAAGAAAGGGAATTACTCGGACAGGAAATCACAGGGTTGGGAGCTCTGCCAATTTGCTTCCTGATGATAAAAAGTTTTTCCTTAAAATTCCACAAAAAGAAATCGACGCAAATCTCAATATCGATGAGTCGATTAACAGTAACCGATAAAAAGCTTTTTTCCATTTTTCAGAGGAATTCTCGATTCTAAGATTTAATTTGAAATTTCTTACAAATCGTCGAATGGGTAAAAAGATCTTTTTCTATGTTTAATTGATGAAAATCTCAATTCAGAGATTAAAACAACCTAGATAAATTTTTATCATAAGGACATGACAAAATATCAGCCAATCAACTCAAGCTTACACGAATGAAAACAGCTCAAGAAATTTATGGTATTCGTGCAATCATGGAAGCCATTGTTCAGGAAAAAACCATAGATAAGGTTTGGCTGCTCAAAGGGCAACAAGGTCAATTATTCAAACATTTGGAGCAAAAAATACACGAGAAAGGAATTTCCCATAGCTATGTTCCTGTTGAACGCTTAGAGCGTTTTTCCCATCAAAATCACCAAGGGGCAGTTGCCAGAATTGCTCCTATTAATTTTGTATCCTTAGAGGATCTGATAGAGAAAAACAATGGCAAAAATGCGATCTATCTGCTTCTTGATGGCATAACGGATACAAGAAATTTGGGAGCCATACTAAGAACAGCCGCTGCGGTTGGTGTCAATGGTATAGTTTTACCACAGACTGGTTCTGCCCCTATCAATTCCAACACGGTCAAGACCTCTTCCGGAGGTATTTTTTCGGTTCCATTGGTCAAAGTAAATCACCTCAAAGATGCACTTTTTTTGTTTCAGGCCAATGAAATAAAAACCCTAGCCGTAAGTGAAAAAGCCAAAAAAACTGCCTATGAATATTCTTTTGAGGATTCTATTGCTCTGATCATGGGATCTGAGGATAAAGGGATCCAAAAAGGGCTTTTAAAAGTTGCTGATGGTACTGTAAAACTTCCTATGAGTGAGCAAATGGATTCCCTAAATGTGAGTGTAGCCTGTGGGGTAATGCTCTATGAAATTCACCGGCAACAAAATTTTATTTAATCAGAAATAACATGAAAACCCCATTGGCTGAGAGAATGCGACCTAAAAGCCTCGAAGAATATGTGGGTCAAGAACATCTAATCGGCCCGAATGGCGGACTTACCCCTTTCTTGAAAAGTGGAAACCTACCCTCCATGATTTTATGGGGTCCTCCTGGCACTGGAAAAACGACTCTAGCTAGACTTTTGGCGTTGCAAAATAAACGACCCTTTTACCAACTCTCCGCTATTAATTCGGGGGTAAAAGAAATTAGAGAGATTCTTCAAAAAGCAGAACATAGTGGTAGTTTATTTTCCGGTAGAAGCCCTCTTTTATTTATAGACGAGATTCACCGCTTCAGTAAATCACAACAAGATTCCCTTTTGGGGGCGGTTGAGAAAGGAAGTATCACATTGATTGGAGCTACAACAGAAAATCCAAGTTTTGAGGTCATCAACGCACTATTATCTAGGTGCCAGGTTTATATCCTCAATCCTCTGGACAGACAACATTTACAACAATTGATCTTCAATGCCCTTGATAACGATATTGAATTGAAAAACAAAAAAATTGAAATCCTCGAAAACGAAGCGCTATTAAAAATTTCTGGAGGCGATGCCAGAAAATTACTTTCAGCTCTAGAATTGGTAGTCCACAGCACACCCGAACCCATCAAAATTGAAAATGCTATAGTATTGGAAAAAGTTCAGACTCAAATGGCAATGTTTGATAAAAATGGTGATTTACATTACGATATAATTTCTGCCTTTATCAAATCTATTCGTGGAAGTGATCCTAATGGGGCTACATATTGGTTGGCGAGAATGATTGAAGGAGGAGAAGAAGTAAAGTTTATCGCTCGAAGGATGTTGATCCTTGCATCAGAGGATATCGGGAACGCCAATCCTACTGCACTGGTTTTGGCCAACAGNACTTTCCAGGCAGTTAATGNATTGGGTTTGCCNGAAGCAAGAATTCCCCTAAGCCANTGCGCCATTTATCTNGCTAGTTCCGAAAAAAGCAATGCATCTTACATTGCCATNAATAANGCACAACAAAAAGTAAAAGAAACAGGTGATCTCAGCGTTCCCCTAACACTTCGTAATGCTTCTNCACAACTAATGAAAGAACTTGATNATGGTAAAAAATATCAATACGCGCATGATCATGAAAATAATTTCATAGATATGGAATTTCTCCCGAAAGATTTAGAGGGTTTCCGGTTTTATGATCCAGGAGAAAACGCAAAAGAAGATCAAATACGAAAGTTTTTAAAGTCGAGATGGAAAGACAAATATGGTTATTAATTTTTCATCGAAAAAAATGGTGTGAACAAAATCAAGACTGTAAATAATTCCAGACGACCCATCAACATCAAAAATGAGGACCAATACTTCCCTAAGGCCGGCAATTGACTGTAATTGCTTGCTGGGCCGAAATCCCCTATTGCAGGACCTACATTTCCAAGGGAAGAGGCAGCTACCCCCACTGCATTTTCAAAATCCAATCCCATAAAACCAAAAACCAAGCTTCCTATGATAAAGGAGATCATATAAAGGATAAAAAAGCCTAATATATTACCAATGATTTCCTTGCTGACAACCTTACCATTGTATCGGGATTGAATTATGGCATTAGGGTGTAAAGCCCTCTTGAATTCAAGAAAACCACTTTTAATCATCAGCAAATGTCTGACAACTTTTATCCCCCCTGATGTGCTTCCTGCGGATCCTCCCAAAAACATCAATCCAAAAAAGAAAATGGTCATAAAGGGACTCCAAGCCGTGTAGTCAGCCGTCACAAATCCTGTAGTTGTAACGATGGCCAAAACTTGAAAAAAAGAATGCCTCAAACTACTTTCAGTTTTACCCCAAACTTGAGGGTGGTCAAAGGAGTCATTAGCAAGATCGACTTGGCTGATCAATACGGCAAAAACTATCATGGAAAAGAAAAAAATAAACTTGGCAAAAGTCAAGAATTCATCATCTTGGAGAACTTTTTTGATTTTACCAGTAAAAGCAAAATAACTTAAGACAAAATTCGATCCTGCCAAAAACATAAAAACCATTATGATGTAGTGTACCCAAGGTAAATGATTCCAGTGGGCCAAACTAACATTTTTAGTCGAAAACCCTCCGGAAGCCATCGTGCTCATGGCATGATTAAGTGCGTCGAAAATGGACATCCCAGCCAAATACAGTAGAAGGGTTTCTGCAATTGTAAGGGTAACATAAATCAACCATAATCTTTTAGCAGTATCAGTGATTCTGGGGTGTAATTTGTCGCTATTGGGCCCGGGAGCCTCTGCAGTAAACAACTGCATACCTCCAATCCCAAGTAGGGGAAGTATGGCAATGGCCAAAACAATAATTCCCATTCCTCCAATCCAATGGGTCATACTCCGCCAAAAAAGAATTCCAGCTGGTAAGGATTCTATGTCGGTCAAAATCGTAGATCCAGTTGCTGTATAGCCCGACATGGTTTCAAAAAAAATAGAGGGCAAATCTTCAATGGTATCAGTCAGGATATATGGAATCATTCCAGTGAGCGTCATCACCATCCATCCCAATGTTACAATCAAATATCCCTCTCTTTTATGAATTTGAGCTTCGTGGTTTCTAGAAATCAACATCATGAATCCCCCCAAAATCATAACGACAAATGCAGAAACAGTCATTTCAAAAGTCACAGTGTCTTTCATTAGCCAACTAGCAATGGTCGCCAAAAGCATCAAACCTCCATTGAAAAGTAACAACACACCTATGATGTAGATAATAACTTTATGATTCAACTTGGACATCTGATTTTCTATAAAAACAAACTTTCAACTCGTTTGATAGAACGAGGCATCGCACAAACGACAACACGGTCTCCAGGCAT